>JBAHZU010000024.1:0-26724 GCA_037132875.1 Pontiella sp. | reverse complement strand
GATTCCATATCGCCTTGCTGAAAATAGGCGGCGAAGCGGGACATATATTGATCGTATGGCAGGATGGCCTGGCTTTCAGCCCCGAAGAAGTTGTTGTACCAGATGCCGAGCAGCGCAAGGATGACCGGCATATTTTCAGCTAGCGGCGCGGTGCGGAAGTGGGTATCCATCTTGTGGTAGCCGTCGAGCAACTCGGTATAGTTTTCCGGACCGATGGCAATCATCAGAGGCAAGCCAATGGCGGAGGTTAGCGAGTAGCGTCCTCCGACCCAATCCCAGAACACAAACATGTTAGCGAGGTTGATTCCAAATTCGGAAACCGCATCGGCATTGGTGGAGAGGGCCACGAAGTGCTTGGCAATGGCGGCCTCGTCCTTGAGTTGATCAATACACCAGGAACGGGCGCTGTGCGCATTGGTCATGGTTTCCTGGGTGGTGAACGTTTTGGATGCAACGATGAAGAGGGTTTCTTCGGCATCGATATCCCGCAACGCTTCGGCGATGTGCGTGCCATCGACGTTGGAAACGAAAATCAAATTCAGATCGCGCTGGGTGTAGGGTTTGAGCGCTTCATAGGCCATCACCGGGCCTAGATCGGAACCGCCGATGCCAATATTAACGATATTCTTAATTTTCTTTCCGGTGAAGCCCTTCCAGACCCCGGAACGAACGAGATTGGAGAATTTCGCCATCTGATCCAGCACGGCGTGCACTTCGGGCACCACATTCACGCCATCAACTTCGATGACCGCCTCTTTCGGGGAGCGCAGAGCCACGTGTAGAACCGATCGATCTTCGGTGGCGTTGATTTTTTTTCCGGTAAACATGGCTTCGATCCAGGTGGAAAGGTCGGCCGATTCTGCGAGAGCCACGAGTTTTTCCATGGTTTCAGCATTCACTCGATTTTTGGAGTAGTCGAGTAATAGGTCTTCCGCTTTCAGAGTAAAGGCTCCGACGCGAGTGGTTTCCGCAAACAAATCCCGAATATGGGTATCCTTAAGTACGGAATAATGGGATTCAAGGGCCTTCCATTCTGAACGTTTGGTCAATTTTACAGTCATAAAACAATACTCCCGTTTAAAGTCGAAATTAAATATATTAAAATACAAGCAATCCGGCGAGTATTGAAGAAAAAAATGGAACCCTAAGCCCTGAAGTGGCTTGTTTTGCAGAGGATCACTCGATATTATCAACCGCATTCCCTACATTGCGACTAGAAGGAACTATATGACCGTTAAACCTATTTTTACTGCCCTCTTGGTACTCTCACTTCCACTGGTTGGATGTGCTGAACTGGAAAAAAGTGATCTGGATGTAAAGAAAATCAGCCGGACCGTGGCTGATTCTTTACCCGTTCTTCACCTTAACCAGTTGCCGTTCGATGCTTCAGTCTCACAAAGTGCTTTTTATTTATTTATCAAGAGCTTGGATCCGGCCCGCAGTTATTTTCTGCAATCGGACATCGATGCCTTTCAGAACAATGCCAAAGACCTGCACAAACGTCTTCGCAAGGGGGATATTGATTTTGCCCGAAATACGTTCGAAATCCTGATCGAGCGTATTGCGGACCGTATGGAATTTACGAAAGCCCAGCTCGAACGGGGATTTGATATCGAGATACAGGAAGAGTTCCGCTGGGATCGCACCGATGCGGAGTGGCCTGCGAATCGGGCGGAATGGGATGATCTGTGGCGCAAACGCCTTAAAAACGAATACATTGCGCGGCTGGTTTCCAAAACGGTATATGCCGACTCCGAAACCAACTCGGTTGAAACCGTCTCCAGCAATGAGGTTACTGTTGCCGAGACTGAATCCACCAATCGTATGGCCGACGCGGAGGCGGAATATGATCCCAACCTTGAAGCGGTCAAGCTCAGCCCGGAAGAATATATTCTGGAGCGCTACAATCAGTATCAGCTCACAATGGAGTCGTTCGACGAAGAGATGCTCTTGCAGCGCTACCTCTCCTCCTTCTCCCTTGTGTACGACCCCCATTCCGACTATATGTCGCCGAGTAGCGTGGAAGATTTTAACATTAATATGAAACTTTCGCTGGTGGGCATCGGAGCCATGCTTCGCCCCGACGAAGGGGCGGCTAGCATTGTTCGGATCATTCCCGGCGGCCCGGCGGATCAGGATGGTCGCCTGAAGGCGGGCGATAAAATTGTGGCCGTGGCGCAGGGCGATGAAGAACCCGTCAGCATTCTGCACTGGCCGCTCTATAAAGCCGTACGCTTAATCCGCGGGGAGCTCGACACCACGGTGGTCCTTACGGTGATCCCCGCCTCGGATCGCTCCGGAACCCGCACTAAGAAAATTGATATTGTCCGCAAGGAAGTCAAATTGGAAGACTCCGCGGCGAAGAGCGAAATTAAAGAACTCGATCTGGGCGATGGCACCCTGCGGAAGCTGGGTGTGATTACCCTCCCCGACTTCTATGCCGACTTTACCGCCACCAGCAATCACCAGAAGGATGCCCGCCGCGCCTCCACGGATGTGCGGCGCCTGATCCGCGAACAAATGCGAGAAGGCATTGAAGGCATGATTCTCGATCTACGCAATAACGGCGGAGGTTCGTTGGTGGAAGCCATTGAAATTTCCGGGTTTTTCATCGCGTCCGGTCCGATTGTACAGGTCAAAGAACGCCAAGGCGTTCAGGTGCTACCCGATGCCGACCCAACCGTGGAATATGGTGGCCCCATGATTGTGCTCGTTAACCGCCTCAGTGCCTCGGCCTCAGAAATTCTGGCGGCTGCGCTGCAGGATTATAAACGGGCAATTATTGTGGGCGACCGCCAGACGCATGGCAAGGGCACCGTTCAAACCCTCTTGCCCTTGGGCGACCGCAAAGGCTCTCTCAAACTAACGACGGCCGGCTTCTACCGCATTAATGGCGGCTCCACACAGTTGAAGGGCGTGGTGCCGGATATCATTATTCCCTCCTACTTGGATGTCATGGACATCGGCGAAGACTCGCTGGAGCACGCCCTGCCTTGGGATACGATTCGTCCCGCCATGTACCGCACGTGGAAAGGATTTGCAGAGCAGCTTCCCTTGCTGACCGAACAATCGAATGAACGCCTTGAAGCCAACGAAGAGTTTCAGACTTTTCTGACCCGCCGGGATCGGCTGAAAGAGCGATATGAGACCAAAACCGTCTCGCTCTCTCTCTCGGACCGCCTTACGGAAGCGGAAGCGGAAAAAGAGCTCGATGACATCCAATCCGGCGCCTTCCTGAATGACGAAGAAGACGGAGAGGAAGAAACGGACCACGATTTGATCCTCGATGAAACACTGTTCATCCTTTCCGATATGATTGATATGGAAAAGCTTGCTTCCCAACCGGAACGACTGGCCCCAAATCTCCGCACCCCATAATTGGGCGATCCCTTCGGACCGCACGCATTGCAAGGATTACAAAAGGGAGGGAGCTCTTGTGGTTATTTGTGGTTAGCCACCGTGGGCGGCGTGGAATTTCCGGCCGCCTGCAGGTCGAGCGCAGCAGGAAATTGCTGATAGTGCAGGCGCACGGCGTCTGCTAGTTTTTGTTTTACCGCTTCATCGATGGTGCAAATGCCCGCGTTTGGAAGCGCGCCCAACACCTTCTCCAACAAACGATCCTGCGGCTCTGGCATACGCGACTGCCACGAAGCCAATAGATTCTTATCAATCTGTGCGGGGAGCGAACCGAGAATACCGACATCGTTCTGGCGGTGCACCAGAAGGCCGGTGGTGGTTCCGCGATCCAACGTTAGGACCTGCAAAAAATAAAGCGTGTGATAAGCCCGCTGAGCGGCCCATTCATCTTCCACGGGTTGGATATTTTCGGCGACCGTTTTTTCCACGAGTTGGAGATAAGTATCGATGGACGCTTCCCCCACCTTGCGTGCCAACTGCAGATCGGTCACAAAATCGCCGCGATTAAAATTTTCCAGATAGAAGTGCGTCACACCGCGATGCCTTCCAAGGGCTGGAATATAAAAATAGCGATCGCCCTGCTCGGCCGCCTCTTTATATACATCAGGCGCTGCCCTGTTTAAGGCCTCCGCAAATTGTTCCGCCTGTCCCGGGTTTGGAAGCGATGGATTTAAATCGGCCATCATCCGCCAATAGCCGATCCCGCTCTTCATTTCGGTCCAGCTGATATGAATATGAACCGACGGCGCCCGCGGAGAGACCGGGTGCACAATGGTGGAAATGGCCGAGGCCGACCCGAGCTTGCGGGCGGGGTCATCATCATAGTGCACCTGAGAAACATTCACTGAAGCGCGCCCCAACAGGGCGGAATCTTCAATCCCGAAGCGGCGCCCCCCTCCATGCTGTCCGTCATCGCGGAGCCATTCCGAACCGTGGAACTTTTCTCCGCCGAGTTTTTCCAACCCGTGGACCAATCGGGCCTGCAGCGATTCTACGAGAGCAAGCGCCTCTGCGGCCTGCTTGGATGATGCGGGTAGGTTAGACATGATTATTTTGGAATCTCCATCAGGTATCGGAAGCCCACATCGCTCGGAACAACCGGCGTGTCGGATGAATAAGCTGCAGGCAGGAAGTTATCGGGTGTTGAGGCACTTCCTCCCTTGAGTTGATAAAATCCAGATTGCGCGGTGGGCAGCAAGGTTGCGGTCATTTCGCGCACATTCCCCGCCATATCATACACCCCATACGGGGAAACATCGGTGTGCTTGAAACTTGCGGGGGGCGCAAACAGGGGGAATTGCTCTTTCCCGCTCGTATTGTTTTGGGTGAGCGTCCCGTTCGGATCAAGCCCATTGCCCCAAACATAGATCCGGCCATCCACACCGCGGGCCGCCTTTTCCCACTCGTGCACCGTTGGAAGGCGCACAACCTGTCCCTGTTTTTTGCTGAGCCACTGACAATAGGCCTCTGCAGCCTGGCGCGTAACCCCGACCACCGGCATGCCGAGCTTGAGTTGATCTGCGAAGAGCATTTTCCCTTCATCGTCCCAAACATCATAAAACATCCGCTCTTTTTCATTGAGCTGCACCCGAGCTCGATAATTCTGACGCAGCGCTTGATCGTCCAACAGATTCCAGAATTCTAGATATTCACGAAACGTCACTTCGAATTTTTTCATGAAGTAGGCCTCCAGTTCGACCTCTTTCTCGCGGTAGAAATGAGAATCAGCTCCCCCGAAAATAAATTTTCCAGCGGGCACAAAGGCCATGCCCTCTGGGATCGTATCTGGAAAATTCAGATGAATCTTCACTTCCTCGCCATGCGCAATATAGATGGGATAGGGCCAAATTCCCTGATCATTTTTTAGCGTCACCATCGCCATATACGATCCTTGCGGAACGACCTCGGCCGCCATCGGAGGTTTGATCTGATCCAGTTTCGCATTCAGATCGAGCACTCGGTGGCCGTTGACCTCTCGCAGGGCAAAAACCTGAACGCTCCCCACATTCTCCGAGGCCGTAAACGTTAGACTGCCGTGGCCTTCGGCTCGCTCTTCCAGACCAACCAGATACGCTTCAAGATACGGGGGCATATCTATCCGCAAAAGATCAAAACGCTTGCGAACCACCGCCACGAATTCCTTAACGGTATTCAATTCATTTCGATAGAACGCAAAATCAATATGACTCTCTAAAATCCCTAGATAGTTACTCATGACAATTTCCCGTCGCCGAAACTGTTCCGGGATATTATCCAGATAGCTCTGCGCAATATTAAATTGGCCACTGATCGAGTGGACCAAATATTCGAGACTCCGATTCAGCCTTTTTTCAGCTTCCGACTGGGCTTTCTCTTGGACGCCTTCACTGATGCGTGTCAATTCGTCAATCGTACGTCGGGCATGTAGAATCTGCTCGTCGGCTTGAGCCCGAAGTTGCTCGGCAATTTCAAGGTTATGTCGAAAGGTCCCTTCCAAAATGGTGCGCTGCATGCCGAAGGCCAGCCCGAGGGCAATGAGAACTGCCGCCGCCATACTGGATTTAATGGGGTTGCGACGAAGCGTATTCCAACATCGGATAAGGCCTGGCGCCTTATAAGCACTCACGGTGCAATGGTCGATATAGTTCCGGATATCTTCTGCAAACAACTCCACAGAATCATAGCGATCCTCTTGAGAACGGCTCATGGCCTTCATACAAATGGCATCGAGTTCGCGCGGGATCTTCTTTTCGGGCCTGCGCAGGCGCGGACGACTGAACTGCCCACTTCTCACGTTCTCCAAAAGCTTGTGCACCTGTGTTTTTTCAAAGGGTTGAAGATACGTCAAACTGTGGTAAAGAATGGCCCCGAGGCTGTAGATATCGCTCTGAAAACTGACGCTACCCACGTTGCCTTCGGCCTGTTCCGGCGACATATAGTTCGGCGTTCCAGAAATGGCCCCATCAATGGTATGGCTGGCCGTCTCAAGTTCCTCCATACGGAGTTGGATGTTGCAAGAATCCCCTTCTACTTTATGAAGACTTTTCACCAGTCCCCAATCGAGAATCAACACCTCCCCGAATTTACCAATCATGATATTCGCCGGTTTCAGATCGCGGTGGATCACCCCCTTGCTGTGCGCAAAGGCCACGCCATTACAAATGGATAGAAAAATATCGAGCAGTTTATTGAGCGGATATTTTTCCAGATAAAAGGAGGTATTGGCTTCCAGCCGCTCAAGAATCTCCTTTAGATCATCGCCCTCAATTTTTTTCATTGTGAAATAAATACCCAGCTCATCGTTCACCCCGATCTCATGCACCGGCATAATGTTGGGATGTTCCAGCTGGGAGGTTCCGCGCGCTTCTTTCAGAAAGCGATCCACCACCTCTTCCTCATCGCGAAACTGGACCTTCAGCGATTTAATGGCCACGTCCCGACCCAGCAGCGCATCATGCGCACTATGCACTTCTCCAAAGGAACCTTTTCCCAGCGGAGTAATGCTGCTGTAGTGCGCGGCGGACGAATCCATTTTCACAGAAAGCACTTGTTTCACGTGGTTCAGTTCAAGCGAGGAAGATTCTCCATGCGTTTGATCCGCCGAATCACCGGGCTTAAGACTCTGATTTGGGGTTGAAGATTTCATCTTATAAAAAGCAGCCGAAATGAAGGACGTGGAGGTTTAAGCAATAAACGCAGCACGTTCGTCTTATTTTCATTGTACCCCATTGAATGATTTTTGTTTTCTTCATCTCTTCCCTTCCGGTTGCCGACCTCACCGCATCCCCTTCCGTTTAAGCCCCGCGGAGTAGGCATCTACACCGTCAGGATTGAACTCTCAGATCTGCGACCCAATTGGCTCCTGCATTTTTTAGGTTCATTTTCAATTTCCAAAAAGAAACGTTATACAAAAGGAATCCAGGGTCACAGATTGAATGAAGGAGGTTTTCTGTGGGCTCAGAGTCCCCGGCTCCAGCGAGCTATCCTACTAAAAAAAAATGGGCTTGAATCGTTTGATTCGGCTAAAATATGCCAAAAAAAGATTCAAGCCCCCCCGCTTCATATCAGCTAAATTATACATGCATAGCGTCATGGATGGATCGCAGACTTCCACCAAAAAGGGCGCCTGCATTTCATCCACCCCTGATGCGCAGAATTTCTTACATATCGAGCATATCCTTACGCTCTGATGCTTCGTATTCCTTCATTTCTTTATCGAGTTCATCAAAGGCTTTGGACGCACGGAAACGTTCATACATCTTCGGCTTGTTGCTATTTTTCAGCGAGTCGTGAATAATCTCCGGATCCAGCACCATAAGGACATAGGCCGTCGTGATGCCTTCGTTCACTTCATATCGCTGAACTTTCGGCACCGTGCCCTGTAGTTCCTGACTGGTAATTTGCTTGGTAGCAGAACTGAACAGCTCATTCATTTCAGAACTGCCAGCTTCGCCGACTTCTTCAATGAAGGATTTTTCCAAGTTTTCAATTTTAACCTGAACCAACTGAGCCAGATTCTTGCGCGCTTCCACTTTTGCTTTCGTAATTGCGAGCTGAGTATTGCGAGATTCGCCCAAACCAACCGCAGCCATACCGCCTTCTTCAGTGATCGACCCGACTTCTTCCTGCATGTAGTCAAACAGAGTTTGATCCGAGTCCGCTTTCGGGGGGGATTTGCAACCGGTGAATCCGATGCACACAGTAAGGGCCAATAAGCCAACGGCAATTTGCTTCATTTTCAGTCTCCTGTTCTGATTTACAAAGATTGGAACATACGCTCCACGCACTCTACCTTAAGACGGAGAATATTATCCTAGGATTGGAAACTCACCGCAAGTGTTTTTTAAGTGTAACTGAACCGCCGGATGCTCTAGGATTCCCCCCGTCATGAAAATTCTTTTTCTAGCCAATCGATTACCCCACCCCACTGTTGCTGGTGGTCACCGAGTTATTTACCAGCGAATGCGCCTGCTTGCAGATCGCGGGCATGCCGTCGGGCTGGCGGCCTTTGTGGCCCCTGAAAACACGCAACATATCCAGGCATTGAGCGCCGAATTTCATGAGGTGGAAACGGTCCCCCTGAAAAAACAACATTTAGCCATACGGATGACGCGGGACTATATCAGCGGGACACTCCCCGCCATATTCTGGAAAAACTATTCCCATCGTATGATGCGACTCGTGGGCGATATGGTGGAAAATGGCCAATACGATGTGGTTATCGCCGCGTATGGAGAAATGGGGATGTATCTCTACCGGAACCCTTTTCTTTCGGCCGTACACAAGGTGGTTTCCTGCCATCGTTGCCTCACCACCTCTTTTGCTAAATATGCGGAAACCCCCGGAGTTCCTCTTTCTCTGCGGGCGAAAAGTGCCACGCAATTGCAGGTGCTCGAAAAATATGAGTTTGAAATGTACAGCGCCATGGACCACATCCTAACTCTTACCGAGGAGGATCGGTTCACCCTGCTCAACCATGCCCCGCAGCTTCCGGTCTCTGTAATTCCGCCCGGCATTGACTTCAACTATTTTAACCGAGAACACAAAGAGACCCCCAGTCAACCGATGATCATGATGTGCGGATTCTTTTCCGACAAATCCAACCGCGATGCCGCCCTGTGGTTTATTGAAGAGATCTGGCCTAAAGTCACCCGGAAGCATCCCCAATTAAAATGTGTCTTTGTAGGTAAGGGAGCCCGCTCGGAAATGGAACGTGCGGCGGCACCGTATGCCGAAATGATGCACGTGTTCAGTTCCGTGGAAGACCTGCGGCCCTACCGAGAACGGGCTTCTATTTTCATTAACCCCATGCGCCTGGGCTCTGGCCTTCGCGTTAAAATGCTTGAAGCCATGGCCACGGGCTTGCCGGTGGTGACCACCGCACTGGGCGCCGCCGGCATTCCGGCACAGAACGGCGAAAATTGCTTTGTGGCCGATACTCCGGAGCTTTTTGCACAATCCATCGACTGGCTACTGACCGATCAAAATCTGGCTCAACAAGTGGGAAATCGGGCGCGAGAGATGGTTAAGAATCGCTTTAACAGTCGGTCAATCATCAGCGAGCTGGAACAGGTTCTCGAAGAAGTGATCTCCATACAGAGATGATTCAACGCCCTGAAGTCACACGCATACTCCGTTTAAAAGCAGCAGAAAAAGACCCGCACAGTTTAGGCCATCCACGCAGCATTTCGGTCTGATTTCCATTGTAACCCCTTCTCCTCTTCTGAATTGCCCGCGTCACCGCATCGACTTCAGCAAGCTGAGCCCCGCATTTTCAAGAATGGTTCTCGACTCCATATCCCCCTTCCGGCTCTAATCTCTTTCCGGCAGGAATGAAGCGTAATCCGCCGGATATGATTATCCCGCGCAATAAACAGAACCCCAATAATACCTTCGAAGGTCCATCATGAAATTCCAACTTCCCTCCCGCCAAAAGGATGCGCTTCGGCAGAAGCTCATCACCATGTATTTCGAAGTTTTTGACGAAGAGATCAGCGACTTCAAAGCCGATCTCGTGCTTGATGCCTTTATGGAAACCCTTGCCCCATCCATATACAACACCGCACTGCAGGATGTGAAACAGTTCATGCTAAACCAGCTCGAAGATATGGAAGCAATTTACGAGAAGAAATAGACAATGCCCGCCGATAAACACGGGGGATTAATACGCCTTTTTTCCAGACATTGGAAATAAATCCCCTATGTTGGGTCTTGTTCATCAAGGGGATGCATCATGTCTACGGGCTTTCAGGGAAAGTTTCATCGTCAGAACATTCTTTCGCGCTTGGCGAAGGATCTGGTTCGCCGTTCACGTTCGCGCTGCGAGCTCTGCGAAAAAAGCGGCGTAAAGTTGGACGCCTACGAACTGGTTCCGCTGGAGGATGAGCCCTATGTTGACGGATGTGTTTTCATCTGCGAAGGGTGCCGGAAGCAGATTGAAAAACCAAAGAATATGATTCCCTCCCACTGGCGCTGCCTGAACAACTCGCTCTATTCAGATGTGCCCGCCGTTCAAGTGATGTCGTTTCGGATGCTACGACGTCTTACCGCCAAACATGAACATTGGGCCAGCGAGTTGCTCGAACATGCCTATCTGGATCCCGAACTCGAAGAATGGGCCGATCTGGCAGAATAACGTTTCCAAGCCTTGGAAATCGCTTCATTTCATCCCCCGACTGCGCTTATACTCAACACACGTTAAACAGGAGTGCGTATGCAACGGGTGGCAGGTAAAAAAGCGGATCAGGCAACAGTACGGCGTTTAAACATGTCGGCCATTTTAAAGCTTTTACGGGAACGGGGCACGCTCGCACGCGCCGACTTGGCTAAAGAACTGGGAATGACCCGCAACACCGCCTCCAACATTGTCACCGATCTGTTGCAAGCCGGGTTGGTGGTTGAAACCGATTTCCGGCGGGCCGGAGCCGGACGCCCCGGACTGCTACTCGAACTGTCCCCTCAGGGCGGATTTGCCATTGGAGCGGAGATCGACATTAACCGCATCATTGTCATTGCCGCCGATTTTAATGGAAAGATCCTCTGGGAACAATCGACCACCATCCATGCCCAGCAGTCTCAGGAAAAGTGCATTCAGCTGGCCGAACAACTCGTGCAGGACGCATTAAGCTGGGGGAAATCTGAAAACCTCAATCCCTTGGGTATTGGACTGGGCCTTGCGGCATTGGTGGATTCTGAAAACGGCATTCTCACCTATGCCCCCACACTGAACTGGACCAATGTTCCGTTTAAAGCGATGTGGGAGGAGCGCTTTGGCCTTCAAGTTTATCTGGATAACGAAGCCAACACCTCGGCGCTTGGATACCACACCTATTTCGACCGCTCGAAGGCGCGGAATCTCGCCTACCTGAGTATTGGGGTGGGCATGGCGGCGGGCCTCATGCTGGAAGCTCACCTTTTTCATGGCAGCAACGGGTTTGCCGGACAGGCCGGCCATATGAAAATTCGCACCGACGGGGAAGACTGCACGTGTGGCGATAAAGGCTGTTGGGTAACGGAAGTGGGCATTACCGCTCTCGCTCGCAAAGCCAACCTGGTTGACCCCGATTTGAATGCCGTGGCGCAGGCCCTACGCGATGGAGATCCTCACCTGACATCCGTTGTGGATGAAATGGCTGAAATGCTCGGCCTTGGTATTGCCAACTTAGTGAACCTCTTGAACCTCGATACAATCGTGCTCGGCGGTGCCATGCGATCCGTTCTCCCCTTCATGTTGGAAAAAACGAGGGCCGTAGTGGATCAACGCGCACTAAAACAACCTCGGGCCAACATGAGAATCCAGGTGGCGAGTCGCGACAACGACAGTGTGTTCGGGGCCGCGTGTTTGGTGCTGGATTCAATTATGAATCATCCGGTTCCCCTGGTTCGTTCGCTGATTTAGTTGCTTCTTTTTTGGAAGGCTCCGCCGACACCGTCTGGGGCTCTTTTTTCCCCTCGGTAGTCGCGAGGGGAATCAGATCGTCTTTCACATTTCGAATTTCGCGCTCAAGCCCCTCTTTCCCTTTCTTAAATTCTCCTAAACTACGGCCGAGCGAGCGGGAAAGTTCCGGCAATTTCTTTGCACCGAACAGTAACAGCACCACAAACAGCACCACGAGCACTTCGGGACCGCCGGGCAAGCCGGCAAAGGCGAGGAAATTCACGTCTTCATTCTCCTAGTCTAAACGGGTTAATCGTAGGTTCAGGGCGGTAGAACATAAAGACCTCAGTCGGCCCAGTGCCCTGCACTCCGCGGATTTCAATATGCTCGAGCCGATGCGCGGCCAGGATCCGAAACGATTGCCTCTCGACTTCCTGTTTGGTTGTTTTCCAACCATTCGCTTCGAGGATATCCAAAAAGCGCCCGCGCACTTGAGAAAGATTCATTGGGCTTCGCAGCCCGGCCCCCACCAGTTCCGAATTCGGAACTCGCCCATGCTGATGCAGTTCTAGCCCCTCCATCAATAGGTATTCGGGAAACAGCAGCACTTCGGGGCGCAACCCCGATCCGACAACTTCCATGGTCGCGTCTTGATCAATCACCGGTTCCGGCATTTCGCTCGGTGAAGCACAGCCCAATAGTAGAACCGACAGAACAAGAAAAACCCCCCGGATCTTCATCAATTTATTCATTACATTTAGCATGATTCCCCATTGCTGTTTAGAAATAACAAAAGAATGTAGTTTATTCCGACATCGACGACAAGTTTTACCCCCTCCATCACGAAGCAACTTTATTTCATAGAAAGACGTTAGATTCAAAATAAACCCCGCCCCACCTCCCGCGAACAACCAAACGGGAATGCGGCGGCAATTTATTTGCGTCATCTTTTTAACGTAGTTCCACCTGTGGGATTGAAAACAAGGAACGGGTTCCATACTATCGGGTTCATGAAATATCGCCCCAAATATCTCGTCGAATATGCCGCACTGCGGATCTTTCAATTTTGCTTCAATATACTGCCCTACCGCGCGGCCCTAGCCCTGGGAGCGGGACTCAGCTGGATTGCCTTTCACGTGGTTCGCTGGCGGGTGGACCACGCCAAGGCGCGCATTCGCGAAGTGTTCGGCGAAGACCTGCCGACCAAGGAGGTCAACCGCATTGCCTTCCTTTCATTACGGTATATGTTTTTCAACTTGGTCGACGTCCTCCGAACCCGTTTCTGGACGCCAGAGCGATTCGGGAAGTACAGTAATTTTCAGATTGCTTCCGACCGGATGCATAAACATCTCGAATCCGGCCGCGGGGCCGTGGTTGCGCTTCCGCATATGGGCAGCTGGGAACTCGGCGGCATTGCCTCGAAAGTGTTTAATGTGCCGCTCTTCTTCATCGTCGGCGTTCAGCGCAACCCCCTTTTCAATGATTTCATGAATACACTGCGTGCAGGAACTGGCGACCAGGCTCTTCCTCGCGAAGACCGCATGCTCCTTCGGAAGGTGATCCGAAATCTACGCGCGGGAAAAGTGCTCGCCATGACCAACGATCTGCGTTCTAAAACCCAAGGAATTTCCACTCAGTTCCTCGGCAAAGAAGCCAATATTGTGGGCGGCATGGCCCTATTTGCCCGACTGGCTAAAGTTCCGGTGTTGCCGATGATTGTTTATCGCGAAGGATGGACTCAACATCGGTGCATTCTGTTCGACCCCATTGAGCCGGATTTCGAACTCAATAAAGAAGACGATTGGAAGCGCATCACACAGATCACGATGTCGATCTACGATGCCGAGATCCGGAAACGGCCGGAACAGTATTTCTGGTATAACAAGCGGTGGGTGCTCGACCCATTTATTCCGGAAGCCCCCGAGCCATCACCCGATCCAGTAACGCCTTCGGAACGAAGCGCGCCATAAAACCGCCAAGATGAGCCGGAAGCGTAACCACATAGCGCCTCCGGGGGCGGGAACTGTCCAACGCATGGAAAATTTTCTTGGCCACGTCTTCTGGAGGGCGGTTAATGAAATCAACTTTCTTAAACTGCTTTTTACGCCGGGCCGCTTCTTTTTTATAGGAGTCGGCATAACGCACTTCATTGGTAATCACATTCTCTTCCATCGCGGCGGCGGCATTCCGACGAAAGGCAGAAACAATCGGTCCCGGTTCAATCAGGCTTAACGAGATTCCTGTTCCAGAAAGTTCCACCCGCTGAGCATCGCCCAATGCTTCGACGGCAAATTTGGAGGCGCAATAGGCTCCCACCATCGGCGCAGCAATCAGCCCGTAGATTGAACTCACCGTCACGATGCGACCCCAACCCTGCTCACGAAACGTCGGGATCAATGCATTGGTCAGTTCCTGCGTGCCAAATACGTTCACCTCAAATTGTTTCTGGAGGGCATCGCGGTTCAGATCTTCGACCGCCCCCGGCATGGCAATCCCCGCATTATTCACCAAAGCCCCAAGACCTTCCGGCACCTTCTCCAACAGCAACTTTACCGCTTGTTGAACAGAAAGCGTATCCGCCAAATCCAATGCGATGGCCTCAAAGCCATCCGCCCGCAGTTTTTCCAGATCGGCCGGTTTACGGGCCGTTGGGAAAACGGTCCATCCACGGTCTCGCAGAAAATAGGCCGTTGCTTCGCCGATTCCCGACGAACATCCGGTTACCAATACCGTACGTTTTTTAACTTCAGGAGCATTCATAAGTCGGTCCTAGAAACTGATTTATTCAAACCGGTCACGTATCACCAAAGAGAGGTATCGACCAAGCACTCGCTATGGCCCCACGCATTAAAAATGCCGTTACCGTTTTTTCCAAGGGTTGGAAACCTATTTAAAAAAGGCTTTGCCCAGCGCTTGGACCGCCTTCACGCGGTCTTCGTCTTTCACAGCAAACATCATGCTAATTTCAGACGCCCCCTGGTTTATCATTTCCAGGTTCACGCCCGCTTCGCAGAAAGCGCCCGTGGCTTTGGCGGCCATCCCCGGCGTGTAGTGCATGCCTTCCCCCACCACCATCACCATCGAAAGGCCATACTCGACGGTAATATGATCCGGCTTCAATTCATTTTTAATGTGCTCCAGCACACTCTCCTCTTTGCCTTCCACCTGATCCGAACGCAAAATAACCGACATATTATCAATCCCGGAGGGCGTATGTTCAAAGGAGATCTCTTCGTCTTCCAAGATTTGGAGTAAACGACGGCCAAACCCGACCTCGCGGTTCATCATGTATTTATCAATATAGATGGAACAGAAGCCATCCGCACTGGAGATCCCCACCACCGAGCCGTGTTCCGGATCGCGTTTCGGAACCACCATCGTTCCCGGAGCAGAAGGATTATTGGTGTTCTTAATACAAATTGGAATTTCATGCTGCACCGCCGGAATAATGGCTTCGTCGTGGAACACCCCAAAACCAGCATAGGCCAATTCCCGCATTTCGCGGTAGGTCATGCAGTCGATGGCCGGCGGGTTATCAATAACCCGAGGATCCATGGCACACACGGAATCAACATCGGTAAAGTTTTCATACACTTCGGCCTTCACAGCCGCTGCGAGAATGGCTCCCGTGATGTCGGAACCCCCGCGGGGGAACGTGGCCACTTCGCCGGCTTTGGTATTGCCAAAAAACCCAGGGAAAATAATGATTTTATCGTAGTCCTTCAACGCGGCCAGTTTTTCAAATGATTCCGGAAGCACCTCAGCATTCCCAAATTCATCGGAAAGCAGCATTCCCGCTTCGCCCGGATTCACGTAGAGAGCGGGATGCCCCGCTTTCGAGAATGCTTCAGCAATCACCTTGGCATTGTTATCTTCGCCGGAAGCTTTCATGGTGTCCATGAACTGCAGTTTATTCGAACCACAGGTTTCAATCCGGCCGCGCAAATCAGCTTCAATGGTGGCCACCACCGCTTCAGGCAAATCCAGATCCTTCTGAATTTCAGCATAGCGAGCAACCACTTCGAGCAAAGCGGCGTTGTGGTCGCCCCCTTCCAAAACGGTGTTCGCCAATGCAATCAGCAGATCGGTGACTTTCGTATCGGAACGGCTTCGCTTTCCCGGAGCCGAAACCACAACGATGCGGCGATCCGCATCGGCGGTTACCACATTAATGATTTTTGAAATCTGTTCTGCATTTGCAACCGAGGAACCACCGAACTTAACAACTTTCATCTTAACGACCTTTCTTCACCGCGAATGGCCGCCAAAGAACGCTCCCGTTCGGAGAGAACCACTCGCTTCCATTCCAGCTTAGGTTTCTTAAAATTAATCAACAAGCCCGTCTTGAGACCTGTGATATGGGAATCGTTTATCCTTGGACCGATTTCACCGCATCAACTTCGGCAAACTGGGTCCCCATATTTTTTAGGATTAGGGGGTCCCTACGCAGGCATTCGCAGTTTACTTATTCAAAGTCTTCCAAGCGCATGCGGATGGGCTCGCAGCAGGAAATATCCAGTGCGTTGATCTCCTGCGTGGCGGCCACGAATTCAGATTCTTTGGCTTCCTGTGTAAGGATCACCACCGGAGCCCCTCCGCTTTCGTGCACTTCTTTCTGCACGACAGAAGCAATGCTGATGTTATGTGCTCCGAAAATATTCATGACCTGGGCCATGGATCCCGGCTTATCTTTCAGGCAAAGACGGATGTAGCAGCGTTTTACAATGTTGCCCGCAGAACAATAGTTCAGCGTGTCTTTCTGGAGCATCATGGTGACACTCACCGGAGTGCCAACCTTATGCAGTTTGTCGGAAGCGGCTTCCATGATATCGCCGATGACCGCCGACCCCGTCGGAAGACGCCCAGCACCGCGACCGTAATACATGGTGTCGTCCACAATATCGCCTTTAACAAACACGGCATTGAAGGAATCGCTTACGGAAGAAATCATGTGTGTTTTGGGAACCAACGTCGGCTCCACAGAAAGTTCCACTTCGCCGTCATGCTCTTTAATGATCGCGAGCAGTTTAATTTGATAGCCAAGTTCATCGGCATTGTCGATTTCCGCCGCAGAAAGTCCGCGTATTCCACGGGTCGGACACGCGTCCATGGGAACCGGTGCGCCGTAGGCCATCGATGCCAGAACAACGGCTTTATGGGCCGTATCAATTCCGTCGATATCAAGATCGGGCGGAGTTTCGGCATAGCCCAGCGCCTGAGCATCGCCCAAAATTTCGTTAAACGGGAGACCTTCACGCTCCATGCGGGTGAGAATGTAGTTGCAGGTTCCGTTCAGGATTCCGTAGATGCTCTCAATGTGATTTCCAACCAGGCCGGCACGCTGGGCACGCAGAATCGGAATGCCGCCACCCACCGCGGCTTCGTAATAGATGCCGGTGTTATTTTCGCGAGCGACTTTATAAATTTCTTCACCATGATCAGCCAGCAATGCTTTGTTGGCCGTAATCACGGGTTTGCCCTGCTTGAGCGCTTCCAGGGTAAAGGTGCGGGCAATGGTCGTTCCGCCCACCAATTCAACAATCAGATCAACATTTTCATCGTGAATCACAGATAGGGCATCGGTTGTCAAAACGCCGTCTTCAATGGGGATCCCGCGATCGGTGGTGATATCCAGATCCGCAATTTTTGTGACGACCGGATTGATGCCGGTTCGTTCGGCCATGAGGGCCCCGTTTTTCTGAATGCCTTCCACTACGCCAGCACCCACTGTGCCGAATCCGAGAATACCGATTTTAATCTCTTTCATTATATCCATTCCTGTTTCTAAAAAATGAAGCGCAACCATAGCCACTTACCCTTTTTACTCAAGCCCAATCACCTATATTAAAGAGGAATACCTCGGATTATCCCCCCTCAAAACCGGCAAAATTATCCACTTCATTAAGACGCATGGCAGTTCCATTGGTTGCCCTCGGCGCACGTATCGGCGCAAAAATGGTCCTCCGCAATCTGGTTACGATTTTTCACCTCAGATCATCTTTCCGGGGTGGCGGGCGGCGCGGTCATTTCACCCGACTTCACCACAACGAATCATCGATCTCGCATCATATCACCGGAAATCGAGCGATTTTCACATGGAATAGCATGATGAGCGAGCGGGCCCCATTGATTCAAAAAAAACGGCACATGAGAGGGGGAAGGATTCTCATGCGCCGTCAGACATCGATTGATGTCCTTTAAATTAATTAGACTGCGTTGTTCTCTTTTTCCTTTTTCTGCATCGCATCACGGGCGGCCTTTCGTTCTTCTTCGTTCAGCGGAACATCGGTATCGAACCGTTCCATCATTTTTTCACGGCTCAGGCGCTGATCTGAAGATTCTCCGCGTTTCCTGGGGAAATTCCCCTTCTTCTCGCTGCGCTTCCGCCAGATGAACTACACGGAGAAGGGCTAAACCCATTCCTGCTTTGATCCACACCGTGGTATTCATTTGAACCTCCGTTCGCTTCCATTCCTCCGTGATGGATGTAAAACGGCCGATCCATAAAAATATTGTAATAAACATTCGGGACATAAAAAAACGCCCGCAGCGATACGGACGTTCGGGAGTTCTAATCGACGGGACGATCAAGCAACTTCTACGCGCGGCATTTTGCACACTCTCAGTGGCAACGAAGCCATGGCGATTTCATCGATCTTTAAATTGATCTGATAGTCCGCAAACTCATCGAACTTCACATGCTGGAAGTTCAGAATCAGGTTCACGGCAACCGAGCCAATCCCCGTTCCCATGCGCGGCTTCACTTCCCCCGCCATGCTCTGGAACACCGGAATCCCATCCGAATTGACCCATTGCAATTGCACCGCATGCGCTCCCTCTTCCATTTTATCGAACCGGATGCGCAGCGCAATCGCACAGGCCGGATGGACAACCGGAAGCTTTCTCGCATAGATCTGATCAAACGTTCCAAGTAGATTTAATTTTCCGCGATTATCTGTGGCAGCATCACAAAGTGCAAAAACTTCAATTTTCATATTCATTCTCCAACCCCAACGGTAGGCGAACGACCCAATGGTGGAAAGCCTATATGTTCCAAAGGTTGGAAATTAATCGGTAACCGCCCCTTCCGATGCGGGACCCACCAGCTTTGCATATTTTGCCAACAGACCTTTCTTATGTTTTGGGCGCGGCTTTTTCCAAACCTTGGATCGCTGATCCATTTCGGCTTTACTGATTTTAAGTTCAATCAGCTGCTTCGTGGCATCGATTAAGATCCGGTCTCCCGTTTTAACCATGGCCAAGGGCCCGCCGGTGTACGCCTCTGGCGTGATGTGTCCGACAACAAACCCATGGCTACCTCCGGAGAAACGCCCATCCGTAATCAGGGCAACCTCGCGCCCTAATCCGCGCCCCATAATCGCCGAGGTCGGAGCCAGCATTTCGCGCATGCCGGGACCTCCCTGAGGACCTTCATAGCGGATCACCACCACATGCCCGGCCTTTACCGACCCATCGAGTATCTTTTTAAGCGCCTGTTCTTCTGAATTGAATACCCGCGCGGTTCCCTCAAAAACCAATCCTTCTTTGCCGGATATTTTTGCAACCGCGCCATCGGGGGCGAGATTTCCTTTCAAGATGACCAGATTTCCCTGCTTTTTAATCGGATGACTGAAGGGGCGGATAATATCCTGCTTGCGCGGATACGGTTTGATTAATGCTAAATTCTGTTTGAGCGTCTTGCCCGTCACCGTCATGCAGTCTCCATCAATCAGCCCTTCTTTCATGAGGCGCGCCATCAGAGGAGCCACCCCTCCAATGGCCGCAAGATCAGCCATCCCATATTTCCCACTCGGTTTCAGGTCTGCCACCACCGGCACCTTTTTTCCAACGGCGGTAAAATCGGCCAGCTTAAGGCGTACGTTTGCAGATTGGGCCATTGCAAGCAGATGCAACACGGCATTTGTGGACCCCCCCAGTGCCATCACCACGGCAATCGCATTCAGAAATGCCGTTCGGGTGAGAATATCCGAAGGCTTAATGCCCCGTTCAATCAGCTGCATCACCGCGCGCCCGGCCGCATGAGCCTCCTGCGCTTTATCCTGCGAAACTGCGATTCGCGAGGAGCTATTCGGCAAACTCATTCCAAGCGCTTCAATGGCCGAGGCCATGGTATTCGCCGTGTACATGCCTCCGCACGATCCCTCTCCCGGAATGGCGGTGCGCTCAATGCCAACCAACTCTTTTGAGGTGATCTCGCCTTTTGCATGCTGCCCCACGGCCTCAAATACCGAAACAATATCAATATCCGTTCCGCAATAACAGCCGGGCTTGATACTACCCCCATAGACAAAAACCGAGGGTCGATCCAAACGTGCTAAAGCAATCAGGCAACCCGGCATATTTTTATCGCATCCGCCCAGTGCCACCACCCCATCAAAACCTTCACAGGCGACAACCGCCTCAATGGAATCGGCAATCACCTCTCGCGAAACCAACGAATATTTCATGCCCTCGGTTCCCATGGAAATCCCGTCGGAGATGGTAATGGTATTAAACATCACCGCTTTTCCTCCAGCAACGCCGACCCCTTTTTCGGACTCGGCGGCCAGCCGATCGATATGCATATTGCATGGAGTAACCTGGCTCCCGGTCGACGCAATGCCGATCTGGGGTTTTTTAAAGTCGGCATCGGTGAACCCCACCGCCCGCAACAGGGCTCGACTGGGAGCCCGTTCGATCCCATCAACAACAATCGATGAATACGGGCGTTGATCCTTCCTGAACGTTTTCGCACACATACCTATATAGCCTCCGAGGTTGGGAAGAGTTTAAAAGGCTATTTCGGGGTTGCAAATCAATTCCCTGAATTTCCACAATTTAAACGTAAAAACTCTCGCTTCAAATACCGCAATTCAAGCCCTATTATGCCGTATGCCTCTCTGAATCCCATTTCACCTACGGGGTTATTTTTCCTTATCTTGCTCCCCTTCCGGACGTCCACCGTGTCGTTCCAGCAACGGGCCCGCTGCATTTCGAGGGAGGCCTACCATGGCTCTATGGAGTCGGGAGATCCCTCTGCTGGATCTCCCATCCTTGGATCCTTTTTTTGTAGGCCCGGGCCTCAGCAATTATTTCCTCTTCGCCGTCTACGTGGCCATGTTGCATCAGAATCCGCCCATCGCAGATGACGGTATCAATGCAGGAAGAATCCGCGCTATAAACGAGATCATCCACCAGATTATATCCCGGAACCAACCGAGGGTTGTTTAGATCGACCAAGATGCAATCGGCCAGTTTGCCTTCCTCAATTTTACCGGCATTCAGCCGAAGCGCTTTCGCTCCATTTTCCGTGGCCATTTCAAATGCGGTTCTGGCTGGGAGGAGCGTTGGATCGTCATGAATTAACTTGGCTTGTAGTGCGGCCACTTTCATTTCTTCCAACATGCATAGATTATTATTGGATGAACACCCATCGGTTCCAAGCGAGAGATCAACCCCGGCCGTCTGCATCCGCTGGAATGGAAAGGAACCCGAGGCCAACTTCATGTTCGACACAGGATTATGAACCACTTTCACCTGATGACGCGCAAGAAGTTCAATCTCCGCATCGGTCACATGGATAACATGTGCGGCAATCACGTTCGGGCCCAGCAGCCCCATCTGATCAAGCCATTGAATCGGTCGAACTCCGTGAAGTTCCACACAATCCTGAACCTCTTTTTCGGTTTCGGAAATATGGATATGGAATAACAATTCATTCCGGTCTGCAAAATCCTTTGCCCACATGAGCGAAGCCTCCGAAACGGTATATATGGCGTGAGGGCCGAGTGCAAATTGGATTCGATCCGGATACTGCTTGGCCTCTTCATGGAGCCGCACCGCCTGTTCTCGCTCGGCCGTTGCGCGTTCGGGATCGTTGAAGTCGATGAACACAGCGGAGAGCATCGCCCTTAATCCCATCTCGTCCACCGCCCGGGCCACACCGTGAAAATGCCAATACATATCGTTGAAACAGGTGGTGCCAGACTTAATCATTTCCAGACAAGCCAACCGGGCTCCATGATAGATATCCTCTTCCGTCAGCTTGGCCTCCACCGGCCAAATATAATTATTCATCCAATCGTGAAGTTCCAGATCATCCGCATAACTGCGCAACAACGTCATTGAGGCATGCGTATGCATGTTGATAAAGCCTGGGAGAAGAGCATAGCCCGAAGCATCCAACGTCAAAGCCGTATTGGATTCAATGGATGGCGCAATGGTTTTGAAACGATTCCCCTCAATCAAGACATCCTTCAGGTCTCCATTGAGCTCCGCATTTTTAATTAAAATTTCCATATAAACCTCCTATGCGTTAAAATTTAAACAGGCCGTCCTCCAAAGTCACCGCTAAAGACCCCAAGAGTAGCCCATCTTTAGACTTCCAACCCTTGGAAAAGATGGCTTTAATGGGGCTTTATTGAAGAGGGACTCTATGAAACTTTTTGTGCCGGGAAGAATTTGTCTATTTGGGGAACACTCGGACTGGGCGGGCGGGTATCGACGTATTAATGCCGACATTGAAAAAGGCTCCGCCCTCATCGTCGGAACCAACCAAGGGCTTTATGCCGATGTAAAACCGCACCCCGACAAACTGATTCTTAGCGCAAGCTTCGAGGACGGACAACGCAAAGGCCCCTTTGAAATCCCCATGGAACGGGAAGCCCTACTTGAAGAAGCGATGAACGGTGGATTTGCCAGCTATGCGGCCGGAGTGGCCTATCAGATCCTCACGCATTACCGAGTTCGCGGATTGGAGATTGATAACTACCACACCGATCTTCCGGTACAGAAAGGGCTATCTTCTTCTGCTGCCATTACCGTTTTGGTAGCCCGGGCTTTCAACCGCATCTATGATCTCAAGATGACCGTTCGGGGTGAAATGGAATATGCCTATCTCGGCGAGATCACCACGCCGTCCCGTTGCGGCCGACTGGACCAAGGATGCGCATATGGTAACCGGCCCGTTAAAATGATTTTCGATGGCGATCGCCTGGATGTTGAAGAACTGAGCGTTCCTCAGCCCCTGCACTATGTCATCGTTGATCTGAAGGCCTTTAAGGATACCGTTGAAATTCTGGCCAAATTGAATCAATGCTATCCATTTGCGGAAAATGACATCCAAAAAAAGGTGCAGGAATATCTCGGCCCCATCAATGCCGATATCAATGCCCGGGCCTCGGAGGCGATTCGAAAAGGGGATGTTGAAACCGTCGGGAAATTAATGAAGGAGGCACAGGCTAAATTTGATACCCATCTCCAGCCCGCCTGCCCCTCCCAACTCACCGCTCCCATTCTGCATAAGCTTTTGGCTTATGAACCCATCCAAGAATTTATTCTTGGCGGCAAAGGCGTCGGCTCACAAGGCGATGGAACCGCTCAATTCCTGGTCAAAGATAGCGCGGCACAGGAACAGGTCATTTCGATCATCGAACGTGATTTGAAGATGCCGTGTATGAAGCTCGATATTGAGTCGGTGAGCCAGCTCAGAAAGGCGATCATTCCAGCCGCAGGCTTTGGCGACCAACTCTTTCCGGCCACCAAAACACTGAAAAAAGAGATGTTTCCGATTATCGATCGGGATGGACGTGCAAAGCCGGTCATCATGATTATCGTTGAACAGGTACTCAATGCCGGAATTGACGAAGTCGGCATTATCATTCAAGAAGCCGACCGCGAACTCTTCGAAGACTTTTTCCATCAGCGCCTGCCCATTGAGCACCTGCAGAAGCTTTCGCAGGAAGATCAGCGCTATATGCAACATATTATAGATATTGGGAGCAAAGTATCCCTGATTATACAGGACTCTCAAGAAGGGTTCGGCCATGCGGTTTACGCCGCAAAAGAGTGGATCGGGGAAGAATCCTTCATTCTAATGCTCGGCGACCATCTGTTCTCCTCGGACACCGACAAGCCCTGCATTCAACAGCTCATCGAAGTGTATGAAAAAACGGGGCGCAGTGTGGTGGGGCTCCGAGAAACTCCAGAAGATAAAATTAAACAGTTCGGCTGTGTAACCGGCATCTGGGAATCGGGCGGCGATCAGCTCTCCATCACTGAATTCGCAGAAAAACCGTCGATAGAATATGCGAACAAACATCTGGAGACCCAACAGGTGAAAGCGGGTCACTTTCTCTCCATTTTTGGTCAATATATCCTGACTCCACATATCTTCCACCTCCTCGAAGAAAATATCACCCGTAACGTACGGGAAGGAGGCGCATTCCAGCTGACGTCCTGCCTCGACCGACTGCGCACAGAAGAAGGTTTTGTGGGTCTCCGAATCCAAGGGCGCCGCTATGACATTGGCAACCCAGAAGACTACCGCCAGACCCTGATCAACTATCCGAATTCATAAGTTGCACCACAGAGAGTCTGGCTCAATTAGATTCCATCAGTTCAAATAACGAATCCAATGATTCGTCCGCAGCTCCCTCGCCCAAATCAAATTTGGGCATAACGAGGCCCGGACGCTGAACGGCCTCCTCTTTCTTCTCAGGAAGGGGTCCTTTTTTAAGTTTCCGTTCCAACCATTGGATGTTTTTCTTAACGGTAACCGATCGCTTGATCCTATGGGCTTGTCTAAAGACTGCTAGTGCATCCTCATAGTGCCCGGCCTTCCGGAGTTCCAGCCCATAGAACCACCAGTACTGGTCGTTAAAGGGCCGCATCACCGTGATCTTTTTCAACATTTCGAGCCCCTCGGCTTGCTCCCCCAGCGCCACGTTAATGCGTCCGAGCGAGAGAGCAATCCGCGGGCTTAAAGGATTAAATTCCAGCCCTTTCTCAAGAAAGCTTTTTTGTAATTCGCCCAGCTCAGCCTTCAACTCTTTTTCGAGCGTATAGCGGCGTTCCTGTGCATACAATTCTCCCAGCCCCCGATACGCTTTCCAATTAGACGAGTCCATACGAATTGCCGCCAGATAGAGGGGAATAGAAGAATCGATTGATTTTGATTCAAAGGCCCGATCCGCCATGGCTCGCAGAAAGGCCGAGGAGAAGGTGCCTACCGAAAGAACCAGAGCAATCAATGAAATTCCAGCGAATACCCAACTGGATAAACGATACCGAAACAACGCTCGATTCTTCAACGCATCCAGCTTTCTTCCGCAGATGGGCCCCACCGCAATGGCGGCTAATAACGAAAAGACCATTGCATTCTGAAACTCGTTCATTTCGAAATCAAAAAAGGAATGCACCATCGTTCCCACTGCAGTTCCAATAAATGCCATGGCCATAAACGCATGGTGTTGCTGGTCCGTTTTTAACGAAAAAATAAGAATTCGAATCAACCCGTAACCCCAGGCAAAAGCAAAGAGTCCCAAACCAATGAGGCCGTATTCCGACGCGATCTCCAGATACTCATTATGTGGATGTCCACTAATAATACGGGCGCCTGAGAAACGTTTTCTAAATTCAGGAAATGCAAAGTGATAACTTCCGGGTCCAAAACCGACCAACGGTTTTTCTTTGATCATATCGAGGGTATCCAGCCATGTTTTCGGGCGGAAATCATTTACGGGCGCATCGGCAAAACCCTCCGAGGCAATACCCGCAACAAATTTAACAACCGGCGTCATGCGGCGGTTAAACATTTCAGAATATTTCCAAGCCCCGCCCAATAGAACGGCTGTAGATAAGGGGATTGCGATCAGCAGAATAAAAAATAACTTTTTATTTTTCCGAAGCGACATGAGCAAAATGGTTACCCCCAGAGCAGCGATCATCCCCAGGATGCTAGCTCGTGACTCCGTAAAGTAAATGGTCACCGGAAAGGCCAGCAGGCAGTATCCGGCCAAAAGGCGCAACGAAAGTCCTGCTTGCGGAATAAAAAGAAGCACCAAACAAAATGACATCAACATTTGCAATAGATGCCCAAAGTGATTCGGGCAGATATACGTTGATGCCAAACGTCCTTCATAGACAAAATGACGCTCCACCCAGAGAACCATATCCGGTTGTTTAAAAAAATTAATCAACCCATAGAAACTGCACAGCAGAGCAAAAATAAGCACCCACATGAGTACCAGACGACTTCTTCTGAAGAGAATCAGGGTATTGGATAAGACACCATACGAACCAATACATAGGCTAACCATCAGCACCCTAATTTTTGCTTCATAGGGAATATCCACAAAAAAGCTAATCCCCGTTCCAAAAGCACTAAAACCTAAAAAAAAGAGAAAGGAAGGCGGGCAACTAAACCCTGTAGCTTTAGAACGACCGGCCCAGATATACCCCGCAAACAAACACAGATACCCGATGATGACTAAAGGGGATAATAAAATATATTTATCTCTCCCAACCGCGCCATAAAACAAAGCGGAAATCAGCGGAATGACTACCAAAAAAAGTGATGGAAGCCACGATCCAACCGATTCCCGTTCCCGAGGAGCTCTCTCTGGTTGATTGGTTTCAAATGCGTTTCTGTTCATGTATATAAACCGTCTTTATTTATTCCCGTCTACGAATACGCTATAGCTCGATGAAATGGTATGCGCAATAGTCCCGCATCTAAAAAGCAAACTCCCGTTACCCAGACGACCAAACGCCAGAACCAGCATGCTCGAGCCATTGCTCTATACTGAATTTATCACCTACTGCTCAAATAAAAAACGGTTCTTGCAAAACAAATACAAACGCACCTTTTGAGCCCTTAAAGAAGCCATCTCGTGCGCCCCTGCCAGATCGTTATCTGCCCCACCGGAAACCAGTTAAAATCCCCGATGAAGATCCGTTATTTTAACGATCCGGTCACACGGCCATCCTCTTAATAACGGCCATATTAAAAACTAAGAACTGCACATTCACTGATCCGTGATTGAACGTCTAAGGTTGACGACTCCACACCGACCCCTTCAAACGCCCCCTAATATGCCCCACTACCGAAACACACCGTTTTAAAAGTGCGAGCAAGGATCACGATATCCAGCCAGATCGACCAATTACGG
>JBAHZU010000016.1:0-26708 GCA_037132875.1 Pontiella sp. | reverse complement strand
AGGGCGGACTCTAATTACAAAACCACCGGGTGCCCCTTTAGCACCTTGTTTTCAGTTCTGGCGGTGTCATATCAGAAAATAATCGTATTTAGTCTGAAGACGCATAACTCTTGATTTCTTCAAGTCCTGCCACGGTCTGGTATTCCCCCCTGCATAAACCCGTTAATTTTTTATAATGGACGGCGGATGTGCCGGCCTCGCCATCCTTCTTAACAAATTGAACCACATTAAAGGTGAAATCCTTTTTGTTGCTTTTGCGGCGCCCTAGCCCGCTGGACGTTGGCGCTTTTGTTCCTTGGTATTTCTCGCGGGTCAGCTTAAATGCTTCTGCAAACTCTTTGGGTTGAAAGTTATAATACTGCGGACGTGGTGGTCGTGGGGAGCTGGGGAAATATTCTCTAATTAATGGGCCGCTCCCTCCTGAAAGTACTTTGGGCGGCTGCCCCTTGGCTTTGCGTTCCTTATTTTCTTCTTTAAATAATTTTTTGGCCTTCTCTAGATTGGCCGCCCATTTTTTGCCGGGCGATGTGGATTTCCATTCCTCTGCGCTCGTGGAGGTATTTATCGCGACTCGTTGATATCCCCAGGTATTCGTGAGTAGGAAAATCATATCCGCCTGCTGCTTGTGCGCAAGCATGACTGCACTGTACCACCCGCTCCCATTGGATTTTCCTCCATAGATCCTTCCGCCCTTCTTTGCCGGTTTAGAAAAGCTTCCGATCCTCAAATCTTCACGCATCGTTGTGCCACCTTTTCCCAAGGTTCGGATTCCGTAGTTGCCTGATTTTGCCGCATTGGAGGATGAATTGAGTGGTTCTAACCACGCCTTGACCTTCTGGGTATTTGCCGTGTTCGCGGGGGCCATTTTTGGAAATACAGTTTGAACTGCATTCCCACGAAAAACCGCCACATTGATCAATGCTGTTGAGGGAAGGGACTCAACGATGCGGGTCAGCTCTTCCTTAATAATTGTATAGGCTGGTATGCCCCCCATCTCATCAATCAGCATTGAATTGCTGGTATCCAGAATCAGGAATATTTTCTCACCCTTACCTTTGATGCCAAAAATATCAATTTCCGGCATAGAAAAACCAATCCCGACACTGTTGCCAAGCCCAATGCCGGCAAGATTGCCGAGGCCGCCTTTGATTCCGGTAATTTCTGGCATCTTGATATCCGGCACCTTCTGATTGATCTTCGGCTGAACTACGATTCGTTTACGTAGCTTCGGTTTCTGGGCTTGCTTCTTTTTGATGTTTACCGGTACCTGTAATTTCTTCAGTTGCATCTTCGGTCGATTCACCGGCTTGGCCTCAAACTTTTGTTCTTCCTTATGAATCACCTTTACCGCAACAAAGGAAACCGCCACTAAAATTAAAATTGCATGAATTCCCAAACTGACCAATGCCGCACTGGATTTCGCATGACTTGCCGGTTTTCTTGTCTTCAAATTCATCATAAACCTCAAATTTTTTTTGCGCCAGCACATGCGGAGCGAATGGCAATCATCGCGCGTAAATTTTGCCGTGATCTCACTCATTTTAGATCGTTATTGCCGACTCATTCTCAGCCGGTCATGTGCACGCCAGGCTGGATATAGGAACACTCCATATTCGAGAACACTTACACGATAGGAGCATCAGTACAAAGATTAATATTTCGAGCATGAGCTGCTCTGAATGAGATAGGATGGAACTGAGCTTCTATTAGCTAGTTTACTATGTAGTGATATTTTAAAAATAAAATGAACCATTTGGAAGTCGAAGGCCCTGTGGCTAGAATTAATCGGTCTTTGGATCGCCACAAACTCAGGGATATAGCATTTGTATGGAGCAATAAATGGTGGTATTGCATCATGCGGAGGTTTGTTTTTAAGATTTAGGTATTGGCCGTAACTAGCTAAATTTACTGCGTGGTAAAATATTTGTATGGGCCGTTCCTTATTTTTTTAATCCGTGCAGGAGGGGGGAACGCTTTGGTTTGCGGACAAGGATTTTCGATGGGGAATTCTTGGGTTGGGGGCCCTTGATAAGGCTGTGGATGACTCGCTGATTTCCCTGAATCAGGGCTGCAAAAGGGCGGAACATTTTTTATCAATGGCGCTGGGTCGAATGGTATGGGGCGGAGAGCTGTAGAGGCCCGCTCATACTGGAATCCTTAGAACAGTACCAACGAGTGGGCTTGGGCTTGCAGATGTACCTTTTGACCGGGCATAAGCTGACTGAGCTGACTCTTTACCTCATACAAATTCTGCGCCACCTGAACCTGGTAGTGACAAATATTCCCTAGAAAACGACGCTCGATGATTACCCCAAGACCTTGCTCGTCGGCGAAGATCTCCAGCTGTTGGGGTCTGATAAGAATCTCGCCTTGATAAGGTGCCGGATGGGAAAGTCGCGTGGTACTGGTGAGTACGCCGATGGGAGTGTCGACCCGGAAATTGTCTTTGACCGTTATGGGGATATAGTTGCCACTGCCTAAAAAGTCGGCGACATATTTATCCTTTGGGGCCGTATATAACTCCTCAGCAGTACCGTACTGAACGATGGAGCCCTCCTTGAATAAGGCTAACTTATCGGCGAAAACGAAGGCCTCATCTTTGCTATGTGTTACAAACACGGCACTGACATTTCTTTTTTTAAGAATAGTGCGAATCTCTAACATCATTTCGCTTCGTACTTTGGCATCGATGTTGGAAAAGGGCTCATCGAGCAGTAAAAGCTCGGGCTCGTAAGCCAAGGCTCTGGCGATCGAGACCCGTTGTTGTTGACCGCCCGAAAGTTCATGGGGGTACCGTTTGGCGAGTCCTTCGAGCTTCACTAGTTCGAGCATCTCTTCGAGCCTGAGTCCCCTTTTTGTTTTATCTAAATATTTAATGCCGAAGAGAATGTTATCAGCCACATTAAGATGCGGAAATAGGGCGTAATCCTGAAAGATCATCCCAACACCTCTTTGTTCACTGGGAGTAAATACATGAGGTCCAGTCAGCGTCACGCCATTGATGCTGAGTTCCCCTTGACTCACGGGTTGTAAGCCGGCGATGACCCTCAGTAAGGTTGTCTTTCCACAGCCGCTGGGACCCAAAAGCGCTGCTATCTCGCCTTTCTCGAGCAGTAAATCTAATCCTTTCAACACCTGCTGACCTTGATAGTCGCTGTGAATATCTCGAATACTTAATGTGGACATCTTTTCCTTGCTCCAGCAAAAATTGAACTCGTAAAACTCAACGGGATAACAATTTGATGAAGATTAGTTTTCTTGCTCTAAAGAGCGGTTTAAATAGATAAGGGGTACTAGGCCGACCAGCACAATCACGATCGCAGCGAGTGCGCCGTGCTCGAGCTGCTCGTCGGAGACAAACTGAAATACATAGGTCGCTAAGTTTTCAAACCCCACGGGACGTAATAATAAGGATGCGGGTAGCTCCTTCATGCATTCGATAAACACCAGTAATAATCCCGTAAATATGCCCTTTCTTAGTAGCGGGATATGTACGCGCCCCAGTAAGGCTTTGGGCTTGAGGCCCATTGTGATGGCTGCCATATCCAGTGACGGGGAGATTCGTTTGTAACTATTCTCAACGCTGCCGATGGCGATCGCCAAAAAGCGAATGAAGAACGCAAAAATAATGATAAATACACTGCCGGTGAAAAGGAGTCCTGGCCCTTGCTGGCCGAAATATTCACAGAGATCATTGATGGCAAAATCGAGCATGGTGAATGGAACCAAGATGCCGATGGCCAGCACGGTCCCTGGAAGAGCATACCCTGTTGATGCGAGTCGCGAAGGCAGGATGTCTGAGGTTCTCGGGCTAATTCTTCGAATAAAGATCAAGAATACACCGATGAGCACTGCGATCACACTGACAATTGCCGCGATATAGAGACTGTTAAAGCTATATTGCCAAAAGTCAGCATTCCAACTTTCGTCGAAATAATCCCACGCGTATTGTAACAAGATAATAAAGGGTAGCAGAAATGAGAAAAAGAGTAAGAGGCTGCAATACGCCGTCGCCAAGACCGCACTTATTCCGGTCAGTTTTGAGACGGACTTTTCATTGGGACCCGATTGCTTCTGAAATAACTGCTGCTTTCTGCGCGCAAATCGCTCTACGCCAATCATAGAAAATATCACCAATAACATAATCGAAGATAGCTTGGCCGCCGCCGATAAACTGCCGTAACCCAGCCAGGTATCATAAACCGCCGTTGTTAGTGTCGGTACCGCAAAATAACTCACCGTAGCAAAGTCTGCCGCGGTCTCCATTGCCACCAAGGATGCGCCGACTGCTAGGGCCGGTCGTGCCATCGGTAGGCTCAGCCGCCAAAAGCTCTGCCACGAACCACAACCCATGACTCTTGAGGCATGTTGAAGGCTCGCTGATTGCTCCATGAATGCCGTTCTGGCGAGGAGATAAATATAGGGAAATAATACCAAGGCAAGCACGACTGAGGCCCCCGCCAAGCTTCTGATCTCGGGGAAGTAATAATCAGCCGGTGTTTGCCAGTCGAACCAGAGGCGTAGGGTCTTTTGTATCGGTCCCGCATAATCTAATAGATCTGTATAAACATAGGCCACCACATAAGCAGGCATGGCTAATGGGAGCAACAGTGCCCACTGAAATGCTTTCCGTCCGGGGAACTGACACTTCGCCACTAGCCAAGCGGCTGGCGTTGCAATGAGCAAGGCACAGATGCAGACGCCGAGCATGAGGCAAATGGTATTGCCGATATAGGTGGGTAAAACAGTCCTGAACAGATGGCGAAATACATCCTTATCGGGAGCGAAGGCCTGAGCGATGATCGCCAGCAGTGGCAGTATGATGATTGACGCGATGAGATAGCCGGCAAAAGACCAAATTCTGGATAAGCCTAAAATCATGGAGGGGTCCGATTTCGTGAGACGGGTATTTTATCCTCGATCAGCCTAATTATAAGCTGAAAGGAGAGGGGGTATAATACCGATTGCATCACGTATAAAAGTGTCAGTCAGGACTCAAAATAAAAGAGCCTTCCAGGGAAGGCTCTTTTTTAGTTGAGCTGATTTGTTACAGATCGAACTTAACTTCATCCAATAATCTGATCGCCGCATTGTGGTACTCGGCCAGCTTAAAAATGGGTAGGTCATCGGCCTTAAACTCGCCCCAAGAGGCCACAATGGCCGACGGTTTAACATCGGTTTTCACTGGGTACTCCATATTGATCTCTGCATAGTCTTTCTGTGCGGCGGTACCCGAAAGGTATTCCATCAGTTTAATCGCATTCTCTTTATGCTTCGTATATTTAGCCAAGGCCATGCCTGAAACATTGATGTGAGAACCTCGATTATCTTGATTCGGGAAGTTAATCTCTACCGCTTCGGCCCAGGGTGCTTGCTTCGGATCCTGAAGCATCTTGCCTAAATAATAACTGTTCCCTATGGCGAGATCGCACAGGCCCTCTTTTACTGCTTTGACTTGGGCACGATCATTGCCCTGCGGTTTGCGTGCAAGATTGGCTTTCCATCCTTCGAGCCACGTTTTCGTTTCGGCTTCCCCATGATGAGCAATCATAGAGGCCACGAGAGAAATGTTGTACGGGTGCTTCCCGCTACGGGTGCAAATTTTACCTTTGTATTTGGGGTCGGCAAGATCTTCATAATCAATATTCAGTTTGCCCACTCTCTCTTTCGATGAGTAAATATTGCGGACTCTCATGGTCAAGGCATACCAATTATTTTCTGGTGAGCGATATTTGGTCGGAATATTTTTTTTCAAGAGTTCACTATCAACCGGGATCACCAGATCTTTGTCGACGAGTTCCATCAAACGATAAAAATCAGAAGTCAGCACGATATCGGCTGGAGATAAACGACCTTCACGCATCATGCGTTCTGCGATCCCTTTCTTCGAGAAAACCACCTCGACATCGATGCCGGTTTCTTTGGTGAAGTTCGCTAAGATGGGCTTAATCAGAAAAGCCTGTCGATATGAGTAGATAGTCAGTTTCTCAGCAGCATTTGCCGCCGAGGTCAAACAGAACAGCCCTAAAAGGGCCATATTTATTACTGTTTTCATTTAAAATTCTCCCTGTGCAACTTATCGATGCGTAATAGTGTAATATCATTGTTATCAAGTGCAGTAAGAGTATTAAACCCTGACGGTTTGAACAAGTCGGTAGGCGGAAAATTAAAATACCTCATTTTAAAATGGAGGGCTCCATGCTAAACTAGCCGTTTTTTTGGATCACAAGAAACGCAGTCGAGAAGGTATCGCGCGCGCCCAAGTTCGTCGGATGTAGATCACGAAAGGGGACGGGCGGCGGTGTCCCATTGGAGGAGATCCTCCATTGACCGGACCGGGTTTTATTGGAGCGATCCGTGCTTATTTCTTATAGACGGCTTCAACTGCGATGCTTATTTCGACGTCATCGCCAATGATGGCGGAGGCGGAGTGGGTGATGCCCAGCTGGTGGCGGTTCAGCACCGTTTCGCTTTCAACGCCAATCCGCTGGAACCCCCAGGGATCGTCCACGGGGCCATTCACCGTGACGGGTAGTACGATCTCTCGATCGATGCCCAGCACGTTCAACTTGCCGGAAACCTCGAAGGTGCCATCCGCATTCTTTTTAATTGAGGTGCTTGTGAAGGTTAGTTCAGGGAACGTGGTCACGTTAAAAAAGTCCTCGTTCTTCAGGTGGCCATCCCGCTTTTCATTATTGGTGTTGATGCTGGACGCCTCGATGACGGCTTGCATTGCGAGCAACATTTTGGTTTCGGGGTCATAATCGATGGTCCCACGAAACGTACCAAAGTTGCCCTTGGTGTTGCTGACCATCATATGTTTCACTGAAAAGCCGATTTCGGCATGGCCGGGGTCGATCGTGAAGATTTCGGCACGAATGCCAAGGGCCAGTGTTGTCGCGGTTAGGGTAAGCCATAGTTTATTCATCGAGAATCCTTTCTGTTATGGGTTCTGCAGCCTTTTTTTCGATCTGCCGATAAGGAATGATACCTCCGCTGGATTGAGATGTGAAATAGTATTTGGGTCATACCGGAAGACGCCCTCGAAATTCAATGGGTGGGGGCGCATCTAATTTTAGCTGTGTACTCTTCGTGGAGGAACCTGCGGCTGGTCTTCCAACGGTTGGAACGCAGCAACAAAAATTAGCCGAAAGTACGTCCGTATTGGTTAATGCCTCCGTTTCCACTGCTTTTTATACGATAAAAAGCCCGCAAGTTAATTGCGGGCTTTTCGGTTTCCAAGGAATGGAAAAGTAAACGGTTTAGATGAAGTGCTCCCGTGGTGTTAGTCGACTTGAACAGGGGTGAAGACCACCGTGATGGAGCCGTGTTTGATCTTTTTCTTAAAATCGATTCCAATTCGGAATACTTCATCGGCATACCGGACATGCTCAACCGGAACCTTGCCGTCGTTGATTTCAAGCTCGCCGCCGATGGCGCTGATCTTCGCCAGAATGGCTTGGCCATCGCGCGTCATTAGGATTGTATTTGCATCCACCACTGTATAATCGCCGTGCGTCATGAGGGTGGTTCCGAAATCAATCGAATCCGATGCCGTGAACTCATCGGTAATGGTGATGGTTCCCTTACCTAATTTATTATTTTCCATGGTTCGAATCAACGATGTCAGTGGAGCGACCTCATAGGCCGCTTTGAGATCCAGCACAACTTTGTCACTTGTTTCCAAGAATTCGGTCTTCAGCACTTCGCCACGGAACGATTTCCCGTTCGACTGAAGCGTTTGGTCGACCCACGGAACCGGATGTCCCCAGGATGAGCGCGTTTTGTGTTTGGGAGAGAACGAGCCCGCGGTATAGGGCGGGGCACCCACATCGCCACACATAATATGGTCTTGGTCCAGTACCATCACGTAGCTACCGACATCGCTATGGTTATGATTCTCCGCATTATGCCCCGCTTTAATGGCAATGGAAAAAGGCACCTCTTGGCGTCCTCGTGAAATGATGATGCCGTAGTCATCGTAGTAGGTGTGAGGCGGCAACACTGCGCCTTCGCTTTCTGTGGCAACATAAGAAATGGGGTCGGCCCATTCCATGAGCCGCTGAACAATGTCTGCGGGCCGGCTGTATGAGGGTTTATTGGCGCCATAATTTTTGGCGGACAAGAGATATGCGAAGTTGTCGTTGTTTTTTCCAACCGTTGCACTGCCATCTGAGAAGCAGGGGAATATCCCATTCTGAATTTCAAAGGCCTCTGGAAAATTGCCCACCCGTTTCATTTTTTCGGGATTATCGAAAAGGAAGAGGTCGACTCCTCCGGCAGTGAAATCATAGATCATTTGCGCCAGATAAAGATAATTTCCGAATCCATAATTCCAATAGCCAATGCCTTCTGAGCAGTATCCATCCGCCCCGAAGCCGCGCAGATAATGATTCATGCTGTTGATCGCACAACCAATCACCGCCAAGCGTTCATCCACATCGTCGGAGGCCGTTAAGGTTGAAAATAGAGTGCCACCGGTACACACCGAATTCCAATTGCTGGTTCCCCAGATCCAAGTATTGCCTTTCTTGTCCTCACCGCGGCAGCTCTTGAGATACGAATCCGTCATTCTCCACTGGATTTGATTTCGGATTTCTTTTCGAAGCTTCGCTGGCAGTTGGTCTTGCAACAAGACTTCAGAAAGTATAATCACCGAACCGAATTTGCGGGCTCCCAGATCAATCGCTACCCGCTTTCCTTTCAAGACACTGTTGTTCTTGTCGTCGTGATTCGGATGCAACCACGACTTCATTTCCATGATCGCGTTGATGTGCTCGATAATTTGCGGGATGAAGCGGCCTTCATTCTCAATACACTCCGCAATCACAGCCCGTTCTAGCACTTCCATCGTGCGGTAATACCGCGGTTTATAGATGCCCCGATTGCCTTCCTTGTTTGCACGACGGTAGATGGAATCGCTAATCGGAACTTCGGGCTCTTTATCCAGTCCGGCGACCGCTTCCTTAAAAATCTTCTGCGCCGAGTCTTTCGTTGCAATCCTTTTCCAGAATGCGCGATCGCTGATCGGTGGGGCCGGACGATAGGCCTGCTCCGGCACAAACGGACGAAGTATTTCAAGCTGCTTTTTCGTTGGATAAATTACCGATTCGTCCCCCGCACGGAGATAGGCGCCAATATCTAATTTTGATGAGGGGTCCGCCACAACGGCCGTTGCGCAGAGCGAAGCCGCAAGGACTGCGGTTAGCTTAATAAATCCAGTCGTATTCATATTTAAATCCTTTTCATAAAAAAGTAAGAGATGCGCTGTGACCTTGTTGGAATCGATGGGTACGAACCCAAATCCCTCCCCGCGATAACAGATCATTCATTCCATTTGCAGCAGGATATCGCGATTTATTTAAAGGTTTCATTGTTACCTAATTCCGCGACACAATGCCTAGATCAATCTGACCCTCCCGCCGTTTCTCCTCCAGAATGTTCCAATTCTTGGAACTCACCTTGTGGTTGTCCAGCCCGTGAATCCCGTGCTGTATAGGCTATTTATTTTTACTAGACCTTGGTTAAAATAATGCAATAACTATATTACTTGATTGCTATTAATTGGATACTAAAAAGATTATGTATCCCTGTAAAAATAAGTAAAATAGAGGTTTAACCTAGGGGCTATTTTTGTTTTCTTAATTTCGCCCTCTCAGAATAGGCATCTACGCCGTAGGGACTCCAATCTCGTATCTGCGATCCATTTGGAATCGGTACTTTTTAGGGTAATATCAGACCGGCACTTTTCTACTCTGATTATGGTGCTAGCGTTTATTCGGTCGCTGGAAAATACCGATTCGGTGAGCTTTGTGTATGGCGGCCGGAGCATTTACGACCTGTAGTTTTTCGTAGATGTGGCGAACATGGGTGGCTACGGTGCCGAAACCGATGTTGAGCTGATTGGCAATCTCTTTTTTGAGTAGCCCTTCGGCCAGTAGGTGGAGAATTTCCATTTCCCGCTCGGAAAGCGGTTTTTCGAGCGTTAGCTGCGCGGGTTTGTTTTTTAAGGTATTCAGAAGGTAATGGGCAACGCCTTTGTCCAGCAGGGAATGACCTGCGATGACACTGCGAATTCCTTCTTTGATCTGCTGCAAAGTGGATGCCTTTAGCAGATATCCAGCGGCACCCAGAGATATGGCGCGGAGAACATCGGCTTCTTTATTGGACTGGGTGAGGATGATTATTTTGGCATTGGGCGCATATTTTATGATCCATGGAATGGCATCAAGTCCATGCATCCCCGGAAGGTTGAGGTCGAGTAATACCAAGTCGGGGATGGAGCGCGACGATGGGTCCTGAAGACTTCGTAATGCCACTTCTGCCGCCCCAAATTTGTTGACTAGTTCCATGCCGGATTCATTTTCTATGGCAAGAGAAACCACTTCCCGGTATTCGGGACTGTCTTCGATCAGTAGAATGTTGATCGGGTTGTTCATGATTTTGTAATCCTTTGAACTCGGTAACGGTTCCTTGTGGGACGAAGCGTCAAAAGAATTCGAGTGCCGCCTTCTTCCGGAGTGTCCACTTTGATTTTTGCCCGAAGCAGGCGGGCCCGGCGTTTGAGGGATTGTGGGATTCCGTTTTGCATGGAAACGGGCAGCCCGTGTCCGTTATCGATAATGCTCAGTTTGATAGTTTTGGGCGTAATGACGAGGTGCGTACTAAGCTGGGTTGCTCCAGCGTGCCGGCAGATGTTGATCAGGCACTCTTTATAAAAAAGAAACAGGTCGATGCGGATGCGCTGTTTTATATGCGGCAGGTATTTTTCGCCTTCGATGAGGAAGTCATGTTCCAGTTTATCCACCACTCGTTCCGCTGCGCGCTGCATCTCGGCTTTTAGCCCAGTGAACAGCTCTGTGGATTCATTTAGGTCGGTGACATGGCGCACGGCGATGCTGGAACGTTCGGTTACGGATCGAATTCGCTGTAAATAATCGGATAACTTTTCCGGAGCGGATTGGGCTTCTTCCGCCATATCACTGAGCAATCCAATGGTATGCAGGTTCGCTCCAATCTCATCGTGGAGGTCGGCCGCAAAGCGTTCTTTGATGCATCGAACCTGTCGACGGTGAAGATATTTCTCCAACCAAACGAAGAGGACAATGCCGGTGGTTAAAAGGGCGACCAGCCAGGTCATCTTTTTTAAGTTGGATTTCTGGAGGATGTAGCGTTTGTTTATTTCGGATACGAGCGTGGCCCGTTCTCGTTCCAAGGTATGTCGACGCGCGAGCTGGTTTATCCACGTGCGGATGGGGAGGATTTCTCCATAGTGGTTACGACCATCGGTAAGGCTGGCAATGGTTCCCTGCATAATCGGAGCTTCAATATTGATATTGGCCAGCTTTCCTTTCGCGACGTTTTTCCCTTTCGAAATGAGTTCGATCTCTGCGAATCCGATGCATCGCCAAATCCCGCTCGCTTCTGGCGCCGCATAGGATGCCAGTGCGGTTAAGCGGATATAACGGCAGTTTATTTCTGGGAAAGTATAGGTAATGATGGGGCCTGTGTCATAGACCTGTTCCCGATGAAATTCAACCAGTGCAACCGCATCGGAAAAATCAGGGCGATTAGCGCCTTCAATGAGCAGATGCTTCGGGAGACCATAGTCTGCATGGTGGATTTTTGGGATGTTTTCACGAAGGTCCGCGGTGTGCAGATTAATACCGTCGATTGGAAGAGTTTGTCCTAACCCAATGGTGATCGATGGCACGTGTCCTTGTTTAAAAAAAATTATATAGGGATCGCTTTGGCTTCCGGTAGAGGTATTCATGAGGTAGGGCATGAATCCATCAACCAAGGCTTCTTTGTACATGGCCTTGGCCACATAGTTATGTTGCTCGGAGGAGGTTTTAATTGATTGGTGCAGAGCAACATTCTTCGCCTCGCTAAAAATCATGACCTCGGATAATTGGAAGACATAGGTCTCCGGTTTCCAGGCCCAGCTGGAGAGTTTGGATGCTTCTATCCGCACCCAGGTGGCCAGGGTCGGCGGGATGGAAATACTCACCGGGGCTCGCCGGGGGAGTAGATGATCGTCTTCGGTGAAGGAGGCCGCGGTAAATCCTGCGGGATGATTTTTGTTACCTACAATAATTTTAAACGCCAATGGGAACCCATCGGCTCGGGGGCCATCTTGAGCGTCATTCCACAAAATGGGAGCAAGCACAATCTGATCGATACGTATTTCCTGATCCAGCTGGATTTCGATCCATTCAATAGATGCACTGGTTTTATGATTTTTCGATAACCAACCCAGGTTTCCCACACCGCTACGCAGGGTATTATGTGCCAATGGGGCAAGTTCTCCATCGAGGTCGGTCAGCCGTTGTTCCAGTTGATTTAGGGAGCGCGGGTTCTGCCGCACGTCTTCGTCAACTGCGATGGCCGGGGACAGGCCAACCAGTGAAAGCGCAATTAAAGCTTTTAGCATTCGATTCATAAATCGGTCGGTTCTCAAATCATCCCCCGAAATGATAACGGTATAGAGGGGCTCTTTTGCTGTGCACTATTACAGGTTTGCTGCCGGCCCGCATCTACCAAACGGTGGATAGACGGCCTTTTTTATTCTGGCAATATCTTTTTTAAGTTGGATTGGCGAAACCTTTCACGGTGCTATATGGAAACGGATATATATGTTTGTGGTGCCCCATGGACGTGTTGATTTTAGCTACCCATGCGGTGTTGACTTGATAGATGGGACTTATTTTATACGAGTATTTTGATTTAAAAGCATGTCTTGATGGGATTTTAAGTAGGGATGTCTTGTCAGATATAAATAGTTTAATAGAAGAATATTGGAGCGGGTATGAAGAATAAAGAAAAACGCTTATGCGTTCGAGTGATGTATGGTGCGCTGCTGGTGGCGAATGCCTGGTCGGCAGATCGGGTGACGATTGAATCGCTGCTGACCGAAATGATGGATCATGAATCCGTGGCACGCTTTCCGGTAACGGAATTTCGCCTGAAGCAGGAGAGCAGTTATAACCGGGCGTCCAAAACGCCGGATGATCCCGATGGATGGTTTACTAATCATGATTATAACAGCAATGATCGGGACCATAACTTTATCCGCATTGAGGAAAATAACGGTCAGAAGGAATGGGTGCTGATGGATCATGAAGGTCCGGGAGCCCTTGTGCGCACTTGGATGCCATTTATGAAACCGAACAAGCCTGATACTGACCTTCAGATCCGAATCTATCTGGACGGTGCAACGGAACCCGTGCTGGAGGGTAATATGCTGGGACTGCTGGATGGAACGGGCTTGATTCCCTATCCGTTGGCACATCAGTCGCTCCGTTCTGCGGTATCCTTTTTTCCGATTCCCTATGCAAAGAGCTGCAAGATTACCACGACCGGACGTCCATTTTTTTATCAATTGACCTTTCGAGAATATTCGGAGGGAACATCGGTGAAAACCTTCACGATGGAGGATTTTAAAAAGGCTGAACCTCTCACGGCAACCGTTGGCGAGGTATTGTTGAATCCTACCTTCGCTGAAAACGAGAGCTCCCGTTCCACTAAAGGGAAGCTTCTGCCCGGACAGGAACAAAAACTGGCGCTGCCATCTGGCGCCTCGGCAGCCGTCCGAGAGCTGATGGTGAAGCTGGGGAACTATGACGATCCAACGATAACCCGTTCCGTCGTCCTTAAGATGGAGTTCGACGGCAAGGAAACGGTTTGGTGCCCCATTGGTGATTTCTTCGGTTGTGGGATTGGACTCAATCCGTTTAAGGGTTGGTACCGTACGGTTGCTGAAGACGGAACCCTGATGAGCCGGTGGGTGATGCCGTATCAAGACACCGGAAGTATTTCGCTCCTTAACTTGGGAGATGAACCGGTTGATTTTACGCTGGAAGCCACGACAGAACCCTGGAATTGGGATGAGCGGTCGATGTATTTTAACGCCGCATGGCGTGGGCAGTATCCCGTTTCGACACGGCCGTTTTCGGATTGGAATTATGTGACGTTGCAGGGGCGGGGCGTTTATGTGGGCGATACGCTGACGGTGATGAACCCGGTGGAAAAGTGGTGGGGGGAAGGCGATGAAAAAATCTGGGTGGACGGGGAAGATTTCCCTTCGATTTTTGGAACGGGGACCGAAGATTATTATGCCTATTCGTGGGGAGGGCGTAGCACGGACTTTTATGAACATCCGTTTCATGCACAGCCGTTCTGCCATACATATAATAAATTGAACCGTAAAACCGATGCTACGGAGCGCAATACAAAGGGATATAGCACCGAAACCCGTACGCGGTCACTCGACACCATGCCCTTCGGATCGTCGTTGAAACTGGATATGGAAATCTGGTCGTGGACCGACTGCGATATGGGCTATGGCGTGGGGATGTATTGGTATGGGGATGCGGCAACGACTTCTAACCGAAAATCCGATGCGAAAGAAGCATTGGCCGTTCCGCCGTTGCCGGAGTCAGAAGAGGTGAATTCGTTCAAGGGTGCGGTTGAATTTGAAGAAATGGATATCGTGTCCCGACCGGAATCGTTGGTCTTGGTACCCCAGAATCTCAAGAAATATAAAGGGATTTGGAATGAAGATGATCATGTCCTATTCAAAGGACTGGGCGTCGGCGCTGTTGTGGAATTCCGTATTCCGGCATCCAGTCCGGTTGCTGAAAAGCTGGTGCTGTATGCCACCCAAAGCCGTGATTTCGGAATCCTTCGGTTTTCGGTGAATGGTCGTTTAGTCGGGGAGGATGTTGATTTTTATGCCGCGAAACCGATCGCCATCCCGCCGATTGTGCTGGGGGTATTCGAACCGGTTGATGGGGGATACACATTGCGCGTCGAAGTGGTCGGTAAAAATCAAAAAAGCAGAGGGATGTTCTTTGGTTTGGATTGTATTACGCGAACCCATGTAAAATAGATGAGGGATACTATGAAACGTTCTGTGCTGAACACATTAACAGTTGTGGCTTCGCTTTGGACGTTCGTTTCGTCTGCGGATGAAAGCAAACCCCATATTATTTTTGTGATGATTGATGACCTCGGTGCGGAGCAGGTTGGCGTCTACGGAGGGGAATCGTATCAGACGCCGAATATGGATGCGCTTGCTGAGCAGGGTATGCTGTTTAATAACGTGTTTGCTCAGCCGATGTGCATGGTCAGCCGGGCAACGCTTATGTCTGGGCGCTATGGGTATCGTTCCGGGCTGCCTAAAAATATTGATTCGGTTGCCAGTACAGGTGATGGCTGGGGCAAGAACGAGATTACGGTTGCCAACCTGCTGCAAGATGCCGGGTATACCACGGCCATTTCCGGGAAGTGGCATCTCGGGAAGTTTGATGTTCAGCCAAATCATCTAACGGATAAAGGCTTTGCCTATCAAAATGCCTGGGCGTGGATAGTCGGCAACGAGCGTACCCGGCGTTATTGGGAAACGACCTATTACCGGGAAAAGAAATTTGTAACCGATGGCCCCGGAATTTATGGGCCGGATCAGTTTTGTAAATATGTGACCGATTTTATGACGGACCATAAGGATGATGAACAACCGTTCTTTATCTACTATCCGATGGTTCTGGTTCACTCCCCGTTTCCTCAGACGCCGGACCATCTCCATGAGCCGCAATCTGGATGGACGCCAGAGGATAATCTTCGTACCGCGGAGAATAAAAAATGGAATGAAAATAATTATGCGTCGATGGTCGAGTATACCGATAAATTGATCGGGCGGATTGTCCGTAAGATGGACGAATTGGGCATTATGGAAAATACCCTGCTGATTGTGACGGCCGACAATGGATCCTACAAGAGGTCCTCGGCTGAATACCTCGGCCAGACCATTAAGGGGGGCAAGGGGTCGGTGACCGATGGCGGCACACGCGTTCCGTTTATTGCCTGTTGGAAAGGGATGATACAACCCGGGTCGGTGAATGAGAACTTGGTGGATTTTACGGATGTGTTGCCCACCTTGGTGCAATTGGGGGGCGGTGAATTCCCCAAAAACCTTGACCTAGACGGCATGAGTTTCCTCGACCAGATGCTGGGGCAGGAGAACGCGCCTTCGAGGGATTGGGTTTTTATGGGTAATTTGCCGAAAGGGATGATTCGTGCGGATCAGTTTTCGCTGGATGCGGCGGATCAGCTCTACGATCTTCGGAAAAATCGATACAAGCCCGCGTTGGTGAAAAAGGGGACGTATACTGAGATTCACCAAACGTATTACAACAGGTTGTCTGTAGCTATGGAATCTCTGGATCATCCGTATACGAAAGGACCCGGCGGCCAAAAGGTCGGCCGTAAAAAATTAAAGAAGAAATCAAAGAAAGGGTCCAGTGCCATTTCGCAATAGAGAATTGGGTCTCCAGATTGTTATTTCTATCCGCTTTATCCTGAACCGGTTGGCGGCGATTTGTTTCCAAGCACAATGTGGTGAGCAATTGAAAAATAAGGAATCAAATGAAAATATGTATGATGCTGTATTCCCTCTTGCTGTTGGCAGGCCCCGCTTTTGCGGAACAGTCCCCCAATATCATTTTTATTTTCGCGGATGATCTAGGTGTCGGAGATCTGAGCTGCTATGGCGCGACGAAGCTACAGACTCCGAATATTGATAAACTTGCTGCGGCCGGGCGCCGTTTTACCGATGCCCATTCAGCATCGGCCGTTTGCACACCCTCGCGCTATGCCCTGCTGACCGGCGAATATCCGCATCGGAAAAATCTTTATGCGCCTGTGTTCCTGAAAACAGGATTGGTGGTGGATACCAACCAGCAGACGATTGCCAGCGTGCTGAAGGATGCCGGTTATGAGACCGCAATCATCGGCAAGTGGCATCTGGGCTTTGGTGAGAAAACCCCGAACTGGAATGGCGAGCTGAAACCTGGGCCGCTGGAATTGGGCTTCGACTACTACTTCGGTGTGCCCGTGGTAAACAGCCATCCACCTTTTGTGTATGTTGAAAATCATCGGGTGGTGGGACTGGTTCCCGAAGATCCATTTATCTATGGGAAGAGAGCAAAAACTGCAGAAATTCCCGAGAAAATGCACCTCAGTAGTATTGGAGGAGCCGATGCGGCTCACGCGCTGTATGATGATTACCAAGTCGGCACCACCTTGACAGAGAGGGCGATCGAATGGATTAAGGCACGCGGAAAAAACAAATTCTTCCTTTGCCTGTCGACTACGAATATTCATCACCCATTTACGCCGCATCCCCGTTTTCAGGGAACCAGCGAATGTGGTTTATATGGAGACTTCGTGCATGAGCTCGACTGGATTGTGGGCGAGGTGGTGAAAACGCTGGAGGAACAAGGGGTGGCAGAGAATACACTGATCATTCTGACGAGCGATAACGGGGGAATGTTTAATCATACTGGGCAGGAAGCGTGGACGATGGGACACCGGTTGAACGGCAAGTATCTTGGCTTCAAGTTTGATGCATGGGAAGGCGGGCATCGCGTCCCATTTATTGCCCATTGGCTCGGAAAGATAGACGCCGGAACCACATCCGATGAACTGATCTGTAACGTAGACATGATCGCCACCTTTGCAGCACTGACCGGACAGACGCTGCGGGATGGCCAAGGCCGGGACAGCGTCAATATCCTGCCTGCCCTGACGGGGGCGCTGGGATCTGTGGAGCGAGACCATTTGCTCTTGTCGCCCTTTAAGAAATCTCACCTCTCCATTCGAAAGGATAAATGGATGTATATCGGCGGCCAAGGCGGGGGCGGGTTCAGATCAAGAAGGATCGGTGCGCACAGCTTCGGTGGTCCGACTGCGATCACATTTTCTGGATATGAAAATAGTGATATTGAAAATGGGAAGATCAAAAAGAATGCGCCACCGGCTCAACTCTATGATCTGGAGAAAGACCCTGCGCAAACGACTAACCTTTATACTGAATATCCCGAAGTGGTGCAGCGGATGAAAGCCCTACTAAAAACCTACACACCGGCAACCTCAACGCGTACTTCGAAGAAAAAGAAGGACAAAAACTAATGCATAAGCCCGCGAGTTTTATCTGCCTGTTGCAGGCCTGTTTAGGTTTCGCATTTCCCTTCTTCGCTGAAGCCGCGTCAGACAGGCAGGTTGCAAATTTCGGGGCGGCGCAACCATGCCCCAATATCATCGTTATTATGGCAGACGACCTTGGCTATAAGGACTTGGGCTGCTATGGCTGTGAAGACATCCCGACGCCGCATATCGACAAATTGGCTGAAGAGGGCGTTCGCTTTACTTCGGGCTATGTGACGTGGCCCATGTGCGGTCCTTCCCGCGCCGGATTCTTGACTGGCCGGAATCAGGCCCGCTTTGGTTACTACAAAAATCAGACGACGCCGCTGGATCCCAAGCAGGGTCTTCCCAAAATGGAAACCATCGCCAGCCTACTTCAGCAACAGGGCTATGTGACCGGGGGGGTCGGCAAGTGGCATATGGGAACCTCCAATGACCAGCATCCCAATTCGATGGGTTTCGACGACTGGTTTGGTTTTCTGAGCGGGGGGCTGATGTATTTTCCGTTGGATCATCCGTCCTACAAGGGGAAGTATAATCCTTTAAAGCGGCCCGCGAAGTGGCGGGATATTCATCACACCATGCCGCTAATTCATAACGATAAAGCGGTGGAATGGGACCAGTATCTGACTCGCGAATTGACCGATGCGGGCATCCGGTTTTTGGAGAAAAATAAGCAGAAACCCTTCTTTCTTTTTATGTCCTACAACGCGCCGCACTTGGATCTGGAGGCGCCTCCAGAAATCATTGCAAAGTTTCCCGCGGACAAGATGACCAAAATTCCCGGCGTGAAGCCCGCCGCCCGTTCCATCTATGGGGCCATGGTCTATGAGTTGGATCAAGGCGTGGGGCAACTTTTGGAAAGGGTCAATGAATTGGGGCTTGCTGATAACACCGTGGTTTGGTTCTTGAGCGATAACGGCGGGATGCGAAAGACCAGTGATAATCGACCCCTGAGAGCCAGTAAAGGGAGCTCCTATGAGGGGGGATTACGCGTGCCGATGATTGTGAAATGGCCCGGGAAAATACCGAGGGGCGTTGTGATGGACGAGATGGTTACTTCGCTGGATATTGGCGCAACCGCGATTGCAATGGCCGGCGGTGATCCGAAGCAGTCTGGGCTTCATGGAAACGATATTCGCCCTTACATGACGCAGCAGTCAAAGGCTGCTCCGCATGATGTGTTGTACTGGCATACGGCTCGCACCGCAGGGATGGGTGGCGTGATTCGTGACGGGGACTTTAAGCTCATTATCAACACAAAGGGTAAAGCCGAACTTTATAATTTAAAGGATGACCTCAGCGAAACAACAAATCTTGCCGCATCACAGCCGGAGCGGGTGCAGACCATGCTCGCCCGCTGGACCGCGTGGAATAAGGGGAATAAACCCGATTTGTGGGGGGAATCTAAGAAATCTTACCAATACGCGGATTACGAGTGGCTCAAGGGGAGTCAGCACTATAAAGCCCAGTCGGAATGAATGATGAGTTTTTAGATCTAAAATATAAAGAATGAAAATATTATTAGACATGAGGTGATCGATGAAACGCACAAGAATGAAAGGCCGAGGGGCCGTTAAGGGAGCACCAAGCGGGTTTGTAATCAGCCTAATGGTTCATGCGGTGGCATTCATGTTGGCGGGACTACTAGTAGTATTTACTGTTCATCAAAAGGAAGAAAAGACATTTGTTCCTCCCAAGCCGGTTGATCGCCCGAAGATGATGCTTAAGAAGCCGAGGGTGAACGTGAAAAAATCGGAAAAACCAAAGTTAACTCATCGCATTGTCACCAAGGTGAAACGCACAAGTATGCCCGACCTCCAACTGCCAGAGCTGAGCGGTATGGAGTCCGGAATGGGTGATGGAAGCGGTATGGGTGGCTTTGAAATTATGACCGATCTAGGGGAGGTCTCAGTTTTTGGTGCTGGGCTGAGTGTGGGGAGTGATTTGGAGGGGACGTTCTATGACTTCAAACGGAGCCGTGGCGGGCAGAATATTCCCTATGATATCGATTCATTTTTACATGTACTTAAAGAATTTATCAGCACGGGGTATAGGTCGTCGGTGTTGTCCCGTTTTTATCGTTCACCGAAGAAACTCTACGCCACGACCATTATGGTTCCCCCAATGTTCTCGGTACTCGCTCCCGAGGCCTTTGGTGAAGATGATATTGCGGGCTTTCTCTGGATTGTGCACTATAAAGGTCAGCTGGTCTGTCCTGCATCATGCCCGGATGGTATTAAATTCCGTTTTTGGGGAATGAGTGATGATATCATGGTCGTCAGCGTAGGGAAAGAAGTGGTACTCAATGCCTGTTGGCCGACTGATTGGCAGGGGTATTCATTCAAGAGTGTCGCGCCCAAGTGGCAAAGCAGTTCAGCCGATTCCCTCAAGTATTACCATGGACACAACCTTGCGGAAGTTGGCGATTGGATCACCCTGAAGCCTGGGGAGTCCCGTGACATGGATGTTATCATTGGAGAAACTCCAGGGGGCCACTTTGCGGCCATGTTATCCATTGAAGTGCAGGGGGAAACCTATGAGAAAGGGCCCCAAGGCAATCCAATCCTTCCAGTGTTTAAAACCGCGGTGCCCACGCGCGATCTGGTTGAAACCATCCACGAAAGCCTTGTGCCTGGGGAGGTCTGTGTTACGAATGGTCCCGTTTTTTGCGATTATGTTCCGAAAGGGCCCGCATCGTCAGAAATCCCGCCCGTCAATCTGCCTGTATTTGCGGAATCGGTGGAAAATGAGATGCGTGTGTGGACTTTGGGCGAAGGCAACAATTCAACCGCCCGATTTGTCACCAAAATCGGAGATAAGGTGGTGCTGGAGGATGAGCAGGGACGGCATCACAAGGTTCCGATGAGCCTGCTGTCTGCTGAGGGTCGCCTGTATATGGAATTGGAACAACCTCCGAAGTTTAACTTCGATTTTTCAAAGTCGACCGATCAATATTTTTTCAAGGAGAGTATATATATTTCTGGGGTTCGGTGGCTTCCCAAGCATATCGACTACGTATTCAGTGCGCGAATGAAACAGACTTCTGCAGGTGAGTACAACCACAAATTGAATGTTGAATTTTTTGCGATCGGAGAGGAAATTGAAGGTAATAATTACATCCTCTTAGATCGGCAGGAGAGCCGTTTTACACCCACAAAGGATAACAACCGGTCACATTCATTTTCCGGCGCAACGGTGGGGTTGCGTGAAAACGTTATTTTTACGGAGCGGCGAGGACAGAAGTACGGCGGTTATCTGATCGCTGTAACAGATCAGCGCGGTATTATCATTGATTATAGTGCATCCGCGGGGTGGTTGCCTGGTATTTTACCTCAGTTGCGCTCCCTTCCCCTCGGGAAGCATTTCAACAAGGCCGGAGTCAGGGTAGGGCCTCCCCGTCCGGAATCCATCGGGCGCTATTGATCGGTTACTAATAAGGCAGTTTTTCAGTGCAAGCGCATTATGATTGAGTCTGAGAGGATTAATTTTTAAACATCGGGATATGGGGGGATAAATTTACGATACGGGACATCGGCGTGCATTCCTCACTATAAAGCCCAGTCGGAGGAATCCGTATCAATCAACCCGGAAAGGGGTGCTGGGTAGAATTATATAGATGGATTGGTTTTTTGAACTAAATCAGTCCGGCGAATTGTTTGCACCCATAAAATTCAAGAGTGAACTGCCTGACGACCATCCATTATCTCGTCAAAAAGTGTTTCCATAAAAAATACGAAGGATCATACAATTATGAAAATAAACGCAACACACCGGTATCTTATTAGTGCAGCAGCAGGACTGTCTGCTCTCGCTGTTCAAGCAAAGGAGCCAGTATCTATCGAATCGCTCTTGACCGAAATGGTGGATCGCGATTCCGTGGCGCGCTTTCCACAAATTGATTTTCGGTTGAAACAGGAGAGTAGCTACAACCGGGCATCTAAAACGCCGGATGAGCCGGTGGGCTGGTTCGCAAATAAAGATTTTCGAAATTTTATTCGCACCGAGGATAATAAGGGTCGGAAAGAATGGGTGATGATGGATCATCAGGGAGCTGGCGCAATCGTTCGCAGTTGGATGCCTTGGCTCAATGATTTGAATCCGGATACAGACATTGAAATGTATTTTTATCTGGATGGGGCCGAAGAGCCGGTCATTGTCGGCAATATGCTGGGGCTTTTCGATGGGACTGGAATGATTCCCTATCCGCTAGCACACTCATCGCTTCGTTCTGCCGTTTCATTCTTTCCTATTCCGTATGCCAAGAGCTGTAAAGTAACGTTGAATAAGCTCCCCTTTTTTTATCAGTTCACGTTCCGTGAGTATCCAGAAGGAACTCCCGTCAAAACTTTTTCCATGAAGGATTTTGAAGCTGCCAAAGCACTCACCTCCGCAGTGGGAAAACGCCTATTGAATGCGAAGGGGCTGGATGATGAAAGTCCCAATGCGTGGAAGAAAACATTGCAGCCGAATCAGGAAGAAAAGCTAAATCTCCCCTCGGGTGCCGCCGCGGCAATTCGTGAATTGCGCGTTAAATTGGGCAATTATGATGATCCGGAAGTAACCCGTTCGATTGTACTTAAGATCGAATTTGATGGCCAGGAAACCGTGTGGTGTCCACTGGGTGCATTCTTTGGATCCGGGATTGGATTGAACCCATTTCACGGTTGGTATCGTACGGTTGCTGAAGATGGCTCGATGACCTGCCGCTGGGTGATGCCCTATAAAAATTCAGCCAGCGTTTCGATTATGAATTTGGGCGATCAGCCGGTTGATGTTCTGCTGGAAGTCACCACGGGGGCGTGGAAATGGGACGATCGTTCGATGTATTTTAATGCCGCATGGCGCGGACAGTGGCCGGTTCCGACGCGCCCTCGGTCGGACTGGAATTATGTGACGCTGAACGGGCGGGGCGTCTATGTGGGCGACACCCTAACCATCATGAATCCGCTCGAAAAATGGTGGGGGGAAGGCGATGAAAAAATATGGGTGGACGGGGAAGATTTTCCCTCGATTTTTGGAACCGGTACGGAAGACTATTATGCCTATTCGTGGGGCGGACGAAGCACGGATTTTTATGACCATCCGTTCCACGCGCAACCGCGTTCGAATGTGTATAACAAAATGAATCGTAAAACGAGCAATGAACGGAATACGCAAGGATACAGCACCGAAACCCGCACGCGTTCGCTGGATACCATGCCCTTTGGCACCTCCTTGCAACTGGATATGGAAGTTTGGGCGGGGGGCGATTGCGATATGGGCTATGGAGTCGGCATGTATTGGTATGGCGATGCGGATACGACCTCCAATCGCAAGCCGGAACCCGTCGAAGTGCTGAATGTGGCGCCGTTGCCGGCCGCCATGAATCAGGCGACGTTTAAAAAAGAACTGTTTAAAGGAGCGGTGGAGTCCGATCAAATGGAGGTGCTTTCCATGACCGGAAACATGGCGCTTATTCCCCAAGTGTTGAAAAAATTCAAAGGCACTTGGAACAAGAATACGCAGACCTTCTTTCGCGGGGCGCAGATCGGGGATGCCATAGAACTGCGGATTCCCACGTCGAGTTCAACGGCAGAGAGTCTGGTTCTTTTTGCGACCCAAGGGCCGGATTATGGAATCATTCGCTTGTCGGTGAATGGAACGGCCGTGGGAGATGAAATTGATTTGTATGCGAGAAAACCGACTTCGTCTGGTCCCATTGCGTTGGGTGCTTTTGATCCAGTTGATGGCGCTCATGTGTTGCGGGTGGAAGTGGTTGGCCAAAATGCTGAAAGTCAGGGCGCTTTTTTTGGTATCGATTGCGTAACGCTGAATGAGTACCTTTAACTGCGCAAAAACAAGAACGGTTATCCGTGCACGGTTCTGTTCGGTTCTCTGGGGTAGCCTTACCAAGGCATCATCTTCCAAACTTTGGAGATAAGAAATGATGGCTGAATGAGCCGTGCATGAGGTATTTGAGCAGAGTAGAATGGGTGCGACTCCTTGGGATATGGAGGTCGGACGACGAAAAAAATAAGACCGTGGCGCATCCCTTTAATTTGGCGATTTGATGTGAGGACGGTGAGAGATGGTGGAAAAGTTGAGTGTTGATTTGGAGTTGAACCCGTCGGAAATCGCTACGGACCCGGGGAAATTGTATCGAAAAACGATTCCCGAGGATAAACAGCTAGATCCGGCTTGGGTTGAGTCGTTGACCAAACGGGGGCATCCATTGGACCGAGGAATTAGCGGTTCCAAAAAAGACGACACGCTTAAAAATATAGGAATGCCGGTCGGCGGGGTTGGATGTGGGACGGTTTATTTGAGTGGCGATGGCCGTCTTTATGTTTGGGATATCTGGAGCGCTGGGCATGAAGGCGTTGTGCCTCAGACCCTTCCGTTGCCGGAGGGGTATCCGCCATTCAGACAATATGAAAATGTGAATGTGATCTGTGGTGCCACGTTCATGAACCCACCGACGTTTGAACAGTTTCCTCCCGGATTTTCGCAGGGCTTTGGCCTCCGCTTTGAGCAGGGGGGGGTAAAGAAATTTGAAGCCGGAGATTGGGATTCCGTTGACTTCAAAGGCACATGGCCGATGGGGACCGTCTCGTATAAAGATTCCAAGAGTCCAATCCAAGCCGAGCTCCAAGCCTATTCCCCATTCATCCCGCTGAATCTGGCAGATTCAACCCTTCCGATCACCATTTTGAGCTACACGCTGACCAATGGGTCGGACCAGCCGGTATCTGTGGAGATGGTGGGCTGGCTTGAAAATATGAGTCATGCGGTAGATAAGACCCCCGAGGGTATGTTTTCCAGCAACTCATTGCGGACTTCGCTGAGCCATACCTGCGAGATGAATGTTCCGCATCAAGAAGGCGCCCCGGAACGGGATCCCCAAATAGTTCATAACGGAACCATGGCCTTGTCTTATCTGGGAGACGGGGAGCAGATCACCATCGGGCATATTCCGGGCATTGCATCCCGAGTGGAATTAAAACCGGGAGAATGCCGGGAGTTCACTTTTTTAATTTCATGGCATTTTCCGGTGGTTAGAATTAAAGAAGATTATAGCCCCAAAACGATTCCGTGCCAAAATGAGTATGCCTCCCGGTTTAAGGATGCGAATGCGGTGGCCGACCATGTGGCCGAGCACATGGCGAGTTTGTCGTCTCAGACCCGGAAATGGGTGAATACGTGGAATGATTCCTCCCTGCCGCAATGGCTGCTAGACCGAACAATGGCGACGGCCGACACCTTGCAGACCGCCAACTGCACGATGTTGGCCGATGGAAAGGGCGGGCGTTTTTGGGCGTGGGAAGGCATTGGCGTTTGCCACGGAACCTGCACCCACGTCTGGCACTACGCGCAGGCGATGGCCCGCCTGTTTCCCTCGCTCGAACGCAACCTGCGCGAGAAAACTGATTATGACCTTGCTCAGCTTCCTGATGGCTCGGTCCCTTTTCGAATCAAGATGGAAAGCGGGGAGCACGGCGCAGGAGTGGCCATCGATGGGCAGTGTGGCACCGTCCTTCGTTCCTATCGCGAGCATTTAATCAGCGCGGACGACACGTTCCTGAAAACCTACTGGCCGAATATTAAACGAGCGCTCGAGTATTTAATCAATTTTGACGGTGGTTTTGACGGAGTCTTAGACGGTCAGCAGCACAACACGTTGGATGCTTCTTGGTACGGTAAAGTTCATGCCATCAGTTCGCTTTATATCGCCGCTCTGCGCGCCGGTGAAGAAATGGCTAAGCGGACGGACGATACTGCCTTCGAAACGCTCTGTCGTTCGACCTATGAAAAGGGCCGCAAAAATATCGAAATGCTCTTCAACGGTGAATATTACCTTCAGCAGGAAGACCCGAACCATCCCGAAGCGATTGGAGTTGGCCAGGGCGTTTACATCGACCAAGTGATCGGGCAATTCTGGGCCAATCAGCTGGGGCTCGGACGACTGTATAACGAAGAGCATATCCAGTCCGCGCTGAACGCACTGTGGAAACATAACTTTGTGCCAAATGTTGCCTCCTTCCGCGCAACCTTCCGCAAAGGAAGGTTCTATGCCTGGACCGGTGACGCGGGGCTGATCATGTGCACTTGGCCCAACGGGGGATTGCATGATGATTTCATGAATCATTGGCAGTATGACTACTTTAACGAATGCATGAGCGGATTCGAATATCAGGCTGCCGCGCACATGGTGGCGGAAGGAACGCCGGAACTGGTGAGGCAGGGCTTGGCAGTCACCCGTGCGATCCACGATCGTTATGCACCCGAAAAGCGCAATCCGTACAACGAAATTGAATGCTCGGATCACTATGCGCGCTCGATGTCCTCCTACGCCGTTTTTTTGGCGGCTTGCGGTTTTGAGTATGATGGTCCCTCCGGAATGATCGGTTTCGATCCGGTCATTCATCCCGAAAAATTCCGCGCGCCATTCACCGCCGCGGAGGGTTGGGGTACCTTCAGCCAGACGGTTGATGAATGTGGGATGCAGGCCGTGCTTCGCGTTAACTGGGGACGCGTTAAGCTCCAGTCGATTCGATTAACCCCGCGGGATTTGAATTTTGAGCAGGTAACGGCAATGTGGAATGGAAAGAAACTGAAGGCCACGCTGCTGAAAAAGAGAAGCCGGGTTACTGTTGAGTTCGAAGTGCCGATTTTTATCGCTGCGGGCGAGATGTTGGAAATTGAATTTAAAGAATAAGACTCGTTGATCAAGGACGCAGGAG
>JBAHZU010000154.1:0-10388 GCA_037132875.1 Pontiella sp. | reverse complement strand
AACGGTCGGTGTTCAGCGGATCGCGCACTCACATCTACTACGCCCACCCCTATTCCTCCTGGGAGCGAGGGAGCAACGAGAACGCCAACCGTATCATCCAGCGTTTTATCCCCAAGGGATGCGACATCTCCAAATATACCCGCAAGCAAATCTAAGCCATCGAAGATTGGATCAACAACTACCCCCGGAAAATATTGAATTTTTAAACCGCGGAAGAACGGTTCATTCAGGAGCTAGTGGCATGAGGTTAGAAAATAAAAATGGACAGTTTGATTTACAGTCTACCTAGGGGCTATCGGCTTATGTGGTTACCGGTTTTAATTCGGCGTCCATATTTTGACTGTTTTCCATTCGCGGCCCCAGTTTAGGGCTTTTTTATGCGAGGGAAAATAGAGGTCAATGTGCATGCCTTTGATTGCTCCGCCGATGTCTTCCACGCGGCCCCAGCCATAGTCGGGAATATACATGATGGTTCCGAAGGGGTAGTGGCGGGGGTCCGCGGCAATGGTTCCCCAGTCGGCTTGGGTGCCGGCGGCGGTGATGCCGACGGCCTTTGGTTTCCCTTTTTGTGGGCCGTAAGCAATCACGGGTTTAAATTTCCAGTTGCGTTTCCACCCGCAGCATTTCCCGCATTTGCAATAGCCCGTGGTTTCCATATTAACTATTTCCGGTTGCTGATTTTTTGGAATCCGATAGCGTCGCCCGCCCATTGAGCATCCACTCAGAACTAAAATCATGATCGAAAAAATAATTTTCAGGCAGCATGATTGAATATTTAGGGAATTATTCTTCCCGAAAATGATGCTACCAGATTTTGTTGTGTTATTCATGAAACATCTCCAGACCAGATGGTTTCGAGGCCGTTGGGGGTTTGCAAGAGTAGTTCGCCCTGGTTGCCGAAGCCAGCCAGAGTGCCCCTCTTTTTCATGGGACCGTCGTGCACGGTTAATGGTTTCCCCATTGGGCCAGCTTTTTCCGTCCAAGCTTTCCGAAGGTTGGGAAATCCGCCATTCTGCCATTCGCCAATCCAATAGTCCAGGGGTTGAAAGAGATTTTCCAGGGTGGAGGAAAGGTCGCTGGCCTTTCCGGATTCGATGAGTATGGAGGTGGCGGGGCGGTCGATGGAACCTGCTTCTTCTGAAGTCATGTTCACATTGAGTCCGATTCCGATAATGATACCGGCTTTCGGATGTGTTTTGCGTTCAACCCGTTCGGAGAGAATGCCGCAGATCTTTTTATTTCCAACGAGCACATCGTTCGGCCATTTTGGGGATGCAGGAATCCGTTGCGCATTGAGAAATTCGGTAATCCCCAATGCGGCGGCCATGGTGAGAGAGGGGGTGTCCATGAGCGCGCGGGATGTTTCAATGAATAATGAAAAGCAGAGGTTTGCATCGGGAGGCGAGATCCATTTTCGGTCGGAACGGCCTCGCCCGGCGGTTTGTTCGCGGGTCGCAAAAATGGAGCCGTTTTTAAGGCTCAATTGCTTCGTAAAATGATCCTTCATATAGGCGTTTGTAGAACCCAGTCTATCATGCCATTCCACTACAAAAGTCATGGTAATCCGTCCTTGGTTGATATTTTATTTTCTTAGTAAATAGCGTGCCAAAATGGCAGTTTTTCACTAGGCATGTTCTTGGAATTTCCGTATTCTAGCCTTCTATTTTACCAAAATCTAGGAGATCGAAAAGATGGAACTTCTGATGCAAGGCGTAACTTTGATGGTAATCGGTATGGCTACGGTCTTCGCTTTTCTCGTTCTGCTCATCGTCGCGATGAACGGTTCGGCGGTATTCTTTAAAAAATTCGCCCATCTCTTCCCGGAAGAGGCGGTGGATGCGCCAAAGAAATCGGTACCCGCTTCTAATTCAACCGCAGAAATTGCCGTGGCACTCGCTGCTATTCGTGCAAAGCGGGGCTAACCCTTTTAAATTGAGAGATAATCAGGAGAAAAATCGTGGCAAAGAAAATCATCCACATCATGAATACCGCGTTTCGTGACGGCTTTCAGTCGGTCTATGGGGCGCGCGTACTTACCGAAGACTTTCTTCCGGCTGTTCGGGCCTGTGTGGAAGCGGGTCAGACTCATTTCGAGGCCGGTGGCGGCGCGCGTTTTCAGGCTCCATTCTTTTACTGCAACGAGTCTGCCTTCGATATGATGGATGCTTTTCGCGAAACGGTGGGTCCCGATGCCGACCTGCAGACCTTGGCGCGCGGCATCAATGTGGTGAGCTTGGATTCTCAGTCTCGCGATATCATCGACCTCCATGCAAAAATGTTCAAAAAACATGGAATGACCACCATTAGGAATTTTGATGCTCTGAATAATGTCAAGAACCTGATCGACTCGGGCCAGTCTATTGTGAACCACGGTCTGAACCATGAAGTGGTTGTGACGATGATGGAACTGCCTCCGGGCTGCAGTGGAGCACACGATGTTGCATTTTATATTAAAACGCTTCAGGACATCCTCGATGCCGAAATTCCGTTCACCAGCGTCTGCTTTAAAGACGCTTCCGGAACGTCTGCTCCGAAGAAAGTTTATGAGACCATTCTGCAAGCCCGAAAAATGCTGCCGGGCGATATGAAAATCGCCTTCCACTCGCATGAAACGGCCGGCGTTGGAACCATGGGCTATGTGGCCGCCATCAAGGCTGGAGCCGATCAGGTTGACTGCTCGCTTGCTCCGGCTTCTGGGGGAACTTGCCAGCCGGATACAGCGACACTTTGGCATGCGCTTCGTGGCGAAGCCTATGAACTTGATGTGGATATTGATAAAATGATGGAGGCATCCAACGTCTTTAAAGAATGTATGAAAGACTATATTATTCCGCCGGAAGCTCTGGCCGTTGAGCCGCTCATTCCGTGGTCGCCGATGCCGGGCGGTGCCCTGACCGCCAATACACAGATGATGCGCGATAATAATCTGATGGATAAATACGAGGACTGCATCAAGGCGATGGGGGAAGTGGTGCGGCGCGGTGGATTCGCCACGTCGGTCACTCCGGTTTCTCAATTTTATTTTCAGCAGGCATTCAACAACGTCATCTTCGGCCCGTGGGAAAAGATTGCGGAAGGCTATGGAAAGATGATTCTGGGTTATTTCGGTAAGACCCCGGTTGCACCGGATCCAGAACTGGTGAAACTTGCGGCTGAAAAGATGGGGCTTGAACCGACCACTGAAAATCCGGTTGATCTCAATGATGCGGATCCAGAAAAGGGGGTGGATGCGGCCAGGAAGATGCTCGCCGAAGCCGGTATTACGGACCATTGCGATGAGAATATTTTCATTGCTTCTTGCTGCAAACAGAAGGGTATTGATTTCCTTCTCGGAAAGGCCGTGGTGAACGGCGTTCGAAAAAAATCGTTGATGCCAAAGGATGAGACCGTAGCTCCGCCTGGTGGCGACGGTGGGTACACGGTTTTCGTGAACGGTGAAAAATTCGTGGTGGAAGTGAAGGGCGATCAAGCCACCCTGAATGGTGAAATCTATACTATTGGCGTGGAAGATGGTGCTGAAGCCTCGAGTGTCTCCGTGGATGTTGAAAAATCCGCCGATTCTGTTGATGTGGTTGCGCCAATGAACGCCAAAGTGATTAAAACGTTGGTGAGCGTGGGCGATCCTGTGAATGAGGGTGATGTGCTCTTTATTATTGAAGCCATGAAGATGGAAATTGAAGTGAAAGCATCCGTAGCCGGCACGCTTTTATCCGTTGTGCTGGAGACTGGCGCGCAGGTGACTTCTGGTGAAACCATGGCAACCATCAACTAACCGTGCAACAGTGAACGGAGAATTCATAGGATGAAGAAATTCATAATCATGGGCTTTCTCGCGGCCGCCATTCTAGGCGGAGCCGCTCAGGTGCAGGCTGAAGAGGCTCGTACTCCGGCGGACGGCGTGAAAATGGAACAACACGATATTTCCATCGTGAAAGGTTTTAAGAAGTTGGGCCGGGAAACGGGCATCTATCGCTTCTTCCATCCGCAGACGAAGGACGAAAAAGCGGCGGCCTATCGCGTGGCTCTCATTAAAATAGTGGAAGCGGAAATTTCCACGGGTCATTACCACGGTGCTATGGAGCAGATCCATAAAGCCTATGGGGTGGACCAAGCGTTGCTGGATGGGCTGAAGAATCAAGTTGAAGAAGCGAAAGCGGTGGGCTATGAGGCCCCGGCTTCTCTGCCGCCCGGATTGGGTCAGTTTATCATGATCCTCGTGGGAATGGGGCTGATTTTCTTGGCCATTAAAAAAGGTTTTGAGCCACTCTTGTTATTGCCGATCGGTTTTGGCGCAATTCTAACGAATATTCCGATGGCTGGAATTTCGATGGGCCCGATGCCGGGCCAGCCCGCTGGTTTCTTGTATTATTTTTATACGATCGGCGTTCAGTCGGGTGTGTTTCCGCTGCTCATCTTTATGGGCGTGGGCGCAATGACTGATTTTGGCCCGTTGCTCGCGAATCCGAAGACCGCATTGTTGGGGGCCGCGGCACAGTTTGGGATCTTTATTGCTTTGTTGGGGGCCATGGCGATGGGCGGAATGTTCACAATACAAGATGCCGCTGCCATTGGCATTATTGGCGGAGCTGATGGTCCGACGGCGATCTTCCTGGCTTCGCGACTCTCTCCGAATCTATTGGGAGCAATCGCCGTTGCGGCCTATTCCTATATGGCACTGGTGCCGATCATCCAGCCGCCGATTATGCGTGCGCTGACCACTAAGGAAGAGCGCGGTATTGTCATGAAGCAACTGCGCCACGTTTCCAAGACCGAAAAAATTGTCTTCCCATTGCTGGTGCTCGTGCTTTGCTTATTGCTATTGCCTTCCGCGACTCCGTTGATTGGTATGCTGATGTTTGGTAATTTAATGAAAGAATCTGCGGTGGTGGATCGACTATCCGATACCGCGCAGAATGCGCTTATTAATATTATTACCATCATGCTCGGTTTGGCTGTGGGTTCGAAGTTGGCGGCTGAAAAGTTCCTGAACGTGCAGACGCTCGGTATTCTGGCGCTGGGTTTGGGGGCTTTTATTATTGGCACGGCTTCTGGCCTGTTGCTGGCCAAGCTGATGAACAAATTTAGTAAAGACCAAGTCAACCCGTTGATCGGTTCTGCGGGGGTGTCCGCCGTTCCAATGGCGGCCCGTGTGGTCAATAAAGTGGGGCTAGAAGCCAATCCGGATAACTTTCTGCTCATGCATGCCATGGGTCCGAATGTGGCGGGTGTTATTGGCTCCGCAGTTGCGGCAGGAGTACTTTTGGCCCTTGTGGGCTAGTCGAATATCGCCGGGGTATCCTGCCCATAAATCGGAGCAATATGACCGAGTTGCGCAGAGGGGTCGCCGAATGGCGACCCTTTTTGTTTTCAGACGGTGGAACTTTTGCGGTACGTTAATTTCATACGTTATGAAGATTCCTTTCACCAAAATGCACGGCGCGGGCAACGACTTTATTATGGTCGATGATCGACTGCTTATATTTCCGCTGGATGATAGAGCGTTCATTGCGGAAATATGCGCCCGTCGGACGGGGGTTGGATGCGATGGGATTCTGCTCATCCAGCCTTCGGAATCGGCTGATTTTCGCATGCGTTTTATAAATCCCGATGGCGGGGAAGTCGATATGTGTGGCAATGGTGCGCGCTGTATTGCCCGTTTGGCGTTTGATCGAGGAGTGGCCCCAGCAGACATGAAGTTCGAAACGGGAGCCGGTTTGGTTCGGGCGAAGGTATTGGCTGAAACGGTTCGGCTTGATTTAACCACCTCGGTTGATATGCAACTCGATTTGGAATCCAATCTTGAATGGCCACTTGATTTCGTGAACACCGGCGTGCCGCATGCCGTGGCCTGGGTGGACGACCTCCAAGCGGTGGATGTTCCAAGGTTTGGAAAACAAATTCGCGAACATGCGCTCTTTGCGCCGGGAGGAACGAATGCCAATTTTGCCAAGGTGGAGGCCGATGGAAGTCTCTCGGTGCGAACCTATGAGCGTGGGGTGGAGGCCGAAACAATGGCGTGCGGAACCGGGGCTGCGGCCGTTGCGGGGGTTGCCGCCCAAAAAGGCTGGGTCAGTTTGCCGGTCACCGTGCATTGCGCCGGCGGCTTTGATTTGGTAATTGATTCTATTCAAGGAACGACCACGCTAACGGGTGGTGCAATAAAAACTTTTGAAGGGACGGTCGAATATGGAAATCGGGTTTAGCCTAGGTTCCAATTTATACAACCGGAAACGGTTGCTGATGCAGGCGAAGAATCTCCTGCTCTCGGCTCCGCGCACCACGTATGTTGATCAGTCGCCGATCTACGAAACGACGCCGGTGGATGTGAAACCGGAGTATCAGGATATGGCCTATCTCAACTCTATTGTAGTGGTGGAGAGTGACTTGCCATTGGATAGTTGGCTTTCGTATATCGGAAAGATTGAATATCGACTGGGGCGGGAGCGGTCTGAAACCGACCGCAATGCACCACGTCCGATTGATGTGGATATCATTTATGCTGGGAATCAGATCATCGATAGTGGCGGGCTGGAAGTTCCGCACCCTCGTTGGGCGGAGCGCCGTTTTGTGGTTCAACCGCTCTGTGATGTGCGTCCCCAGATGATTTTGCCTGAGGCTAGCAAGTCGGTTCTGCAAATCCTCAACGCACTGCCCCCGGATCTTGGCCTCACTATTTTTGATGAAGAATGGTAGGAACCCCCTCAAATGCGCAGTGGGTCAATTTAGATTTAATGATGTATTACTTTTTATGGATTAACTTATGAAATGGTCAGCGGCAAAGCTTAAGGCCCTAAAGGGCGAACAGAAAATTTCCATGCTCACCGCATATGATGCGCTGACGGCTTCGTTGGTGGATGATGCCGGTATTCCGGCCATTCTAGTGGGCGATTCGTTGGGTATGACGGTGTTGGGCTACGAAACCACCTTGCCGGTGAGTATGGATGAGATGCTTCATCATACCAAAGCCGTTTCCCGCGGGACGCTTAATGCGATGGTGATTGCTGATATGCCGTTTATGTCGTATCAGCCTTCGCTGGCCATGGCCTTGGAAAATGCCGGCCGCTTTCTGAAAGAAGCCCATGCAGATGCGGTTAAAATTGAAGGGGGGCTGATTCGGGGGCCCCTAATTGAAGCCCTGGTTAAAAATGGAATTCCGGTGCTGGGGCATATCGGACTGACGCCACAGAGCGTCAAGGAAATGGGCTACAAGGTGCAGGGAAAAACCTCGGAACAGGCCCGTGAATTGATGGATGATGCCATGGCCATTGAGCAGGCGGGAGCATTCGCGGTGGTGCTCGAATGTGTCCCTCCAGAGCTGGGGGAAATGATTTCCAACGCGCTATCGATTCCAACCATTGGAATTGGAGCGGGCTCTGGGTGCGATGGCCAAGTGCTGGTCTTTACAGATGTGCTCGGGATGAGTAGTAAGCCGGTGGCGAAGTTTGTTAAAAAATATGCTCACCTGAACGGAATCATTTCCGAGGCACTCACCGCCTATAAAAATGAAGTCGAAGAGGGGACTTTTCCCGGCGACGAGCATACCTATTAGACCCTCGAAAAATGCATGCCGTTTTGGCGGCCGATTTTTTTTTTGGATACGGTGGTCGGTGTAGTTTGTTTTTCCGCGGCGACAGTTCGCTGCGGTTGAGTTTCGGGCTCTCGATTGCCGCCGCCACTTTAACCCTTCACTTTTCTAAAGGCACCCGACCATGATAACCGTTCATTCACCCGAGGAAATGCAGCGGATTGCGCTGGATCTGAAGCGCAGTGGACAAACCATTGGGTTTGTCCCGACGATGGGATTTTTGCATGCGGGCCATCTTTCGCTGATGCAGCTGGCGCGGCCAAAATGCGATGTGTTGGTGGTGAGTATTTTTGTGAACCCCACTCAGTTCGGTCCGAACGAGGATCTGGAGGCCTATCCACGCAACGTTGAGCGCGATGAACAACTCTGTGCTGCGGAAGCCGTGGATCTGGTGTTTTATCCAGCGTCTGGAAATATGTATGCAGATGATGCCAGTGTTTGGGTGGATGAGGATGCCCTTTCCGGCGGGCTATGCGGGGAATCGCGCCCACAACATTTTCGAGGAGTATGCACCGTGGTGGCCAAGTTATTTAATCTGGTGCAACCGGATTTTGCCGTGTTCGGAGAAAAGGATGCGCAACAACTTCGAATTATTGAGCGCTTGGTGCGCGATTTAAATTTCCCCATTGAGATTATTCGTGGACCGATCCTGCGCGAAGCGGATGGTTTGGCGATGAGTTCGCGAAATCAGAGTCTTTCAGAAGAACAGCGTAAAAATGCGTTGTGTTTAAGACGGGCCCTGGATCTGATTCTTCGTGACATTGAGCAAGGAGAACGAATAGTTTCTAATCTTAAGAAATCAATAGTTTCTCTTATTGACATGGTGCCCGATGCAGAAATCGATTATATTGAGTTTGTTGATGATGCTTCGTTGGAGCCGTTTGAAAGGGTTCAATCTGGAACTCTCGTTGCGCTAGCGGTCAAAATCGGTTCAACCCGCCTTATTGACAACGCAATTCTTGATTTGTAGTCGACTCTGTAAGAAGGGGTTGCGAAAAGATGCGAATTTTTCCAATCTTTTTGTTTGAAAGCCTTGGGCTCATCATTACATTGGTGTCCGCTTTTGAAACAATAAGGTGCGGTAGCCAAGCGGTTAGGCAGTGGATTGCAAATCCATCTAGATCGGTTCGACTCCGATCCGCACCTCCATTTTTTTCAGATCCCTTAATCGATAACTAGGAGAATAACATGTCGGTTCCTCAAGATCTGTTCTACGCAAAAACCCACGAATGGGTTGCCCTCAATGATGGCATTGCAACGGTAGGAATTTCTGATTTCGCACAAAGCCAACTCTCGGATTTAACATTTGTTGAACTTCCAGAGGTTGGAACGAACTTCGAAGCTGGAGATGAAGCTGCAGTAGTTGAATCTGTGAAAGCTGCTGCGGATGTTTATGCACCAGTGGGTGGTGAAATAATCGAAGTAAATATGGAGCTCGAAGATACTCCTGAGCTGATCAATAAAGACTCCTTTGGAAAAGGCTGGATCTTTAAGATTAAAGTTAACGACGAAGTCGAAGTGGATAATCTGATGGATGCGGAGTCCTACGAGGAACTCTGCCCAGTGGAATAATTTTCCGAACCTTTGAAAATCGAGGAGGACTTTGGTCCTCCTTTTTTTGTTTGTACTGCAAGCCTTTGGCCTGCCAGAGAAAAATATGAATGCATGGTCTGTCAGTTTCAATGATCCGGTTCCCTATCAGAAGGGGCTGGACATACAGCGTCGGCTGCTGAAGGCGCGTCAGGATGATTTGATTCCCGATACGGTGCTCATTCTACAGCACACCCCCGTGGTTACGCTGGGAAATCGGGGGCGTGCAAATTATCTCCTCAAAACAGAAGAGGAATACCGCGAGCTGGGTATTGATTTGTTTCAGGTCGAGCGCGGTGGCGATGTCACCTTCCATGGTCCAGGCCAATGGGTGCTCTATCCAATTCTTTATCTCGGAGGCAACGAAGCCGATTCGCATGGTTATCTCGCCAATTTGGAAGAGATTGCCATTCGTACGCTGGCGGATAACGGAGTCAATGGTTTCCGCCGCGAAGGTAAATCCGGTGCATGGACCGATGCGGGCAAAATTGCTGCCATTGGTTTTCGTCTGAAAAAATGGGTTTCCTTTCATGGCATGAGCTTTAACGTTAGTAATGACTTGATGGGTTTTAATACCATTGTCCCCTGTGGATTGGTTGGCGAGCCCGTGGCTTCGCTTAGGACCATTCAAGGGGATCGTTGCCCGGAGATGTCGGCGGTACGAGATTCACTACTCAATCATTTTTCCACAGTCTGTAACCGCGAATTAGACCGGTTCGATTCCGAGAGCGAACTGCCAGACGTGCTCCGCGACTTAATCTAAGGATATCTTTTTATGAGCCACATTCCCAACTGCCCGAAGTGCGAATCTGAATATGCCTACAAAGATCAGGATCTGCTGGTCTGCCCAGACTGTGGGCATGAATGGACTCCCGGTGAGATTGAAGAAACGGCCGAAGAAGGGCTTATTGTGCTGGATGCCAATGGGAATAGATTGGCTGATGGAGATTCGGTAAGCATCGTGAAGGGGCTCAAGGTTAAAGGGGCCCAGTCCGATCTGAAGGTGGGTACCAAAGTGAAAAGCATCCGTCTTTGTGCGGGGGATCATAACATTGATTGCAAGATTCCCGGTTTTGGTGCCATGAAGCTGAAGTCCGAGTTCGTCAAAAAGGCATAGATGCTATTGGGACAACTGCTCGTTGAAGAGAGCGGCGTGAAACGAGAGTGCTTTCCCGTCCACGGCATCGGGCAGTCTTGACTCCGTGTTCTTTAC
>JBAHZU010000122.1:0-30681 GCA_037132875.1 Pontiella sp. | reverse complement strand
AGCAAGGAAATCAGGATGGAGTAGATCATCGTCACAATTCATTTTGATGATGTCGTATTTGCATCTTTCAATACAGAGATTCATGTTGCCGGCCATACCCAAGTTTTGTTCGTTCCTGAGAATCGTTAGCCTCGGATCCTTAATCGACGCCAATGCCTCTTCGGCTGAAAAAGCTCCTGCATTGTCCGACACCACCACTTCAAAGTTTGAATATCGTTGCTGTAAAGCATTCCGACAGGTCGCCTCCAATACTCGGCACCGTTCCTCGGAATCCAGATAGGTAACAATGAAGATTGAAACACTAGGTTGACTCATGATTTTTCAACTCCTTTTCATAAACTGACGGCGGAGGCATACGTTCTTAAAAGAAACAAGCTTATGACTCTGTGCAAAGTTCGACTATTCAAGGAACATTTCGTGGCTTCAAAAGATTATGGATATGATGGTTATAAGCTATTGGATCTTCCCCTTTAGTCAGCCTAATCCAATGACGATATAGATAGAAGCCGGTTGCTGACTAAGCATTTTTATTCCTCATCAAATTCGTATTGCTTCTCTCATAACATCAATCAAACGTTCTTCCCATCTCTCCATGGAAAAGGAAGATGCCTGACGAAGTGCACCTCGAGCGAATACGTTCCTTTTTTCACGATTCCCCACCATATCGACAAGTGCTTCAGCAAGAGCCTGCGAGTTCCCCGCAGGTATTATTACACCGCATCCCGGCTCGAAATCCACCCCGCTTTCGCGGGTGGCGATCACTGGGCAGCCACAGGCCATGGCCTCAAGAATCACACCCGCCTGCCCCTCGGAGAAGGAGGGCAACACAAACAGATCTGCCCGTTCATATTCCCTTCGCATCTGATTCATCGGCAGCGTTCCGAGACAACGAACTTCTTTCCTATGCGGTATCCAGTTGATATTATTTGGCTTAACTCCTGCGGCTCGAACATCAAGATCCATGCCCTGCTTCCGAGCCAAATATGACGCCTCGGCCAAATAGTGTAGCCCTTTCCGCATAGGTTCGCGTCCCACGAAAAGAATTCGCCCTATTTCAGGACTCTCATTAATGGAATCACTTTCTTTCAAGCTACTCCCATAAGGAACGATACGGATCTTGCATGCGCATTCCGGCGACAACTCTCGCACACCTTCTGCCACCCACTCAGATGGACAGAGCAGCAAATCTGCCAATTTAAAAATCCGAAGGGAATGGGCGTCCTGCTTTTCGATGTCTTCCATGCATGGCTTTGGCTCAGAGGCCCAGCGCATCCCTTCTTTCATTACAATCCGGTTGTTCTGTGGATGAATGAATACATCCATTATAATTCTTGCTCCTTGCCCTTTTGCCCACTCAAGGAAACGAACATCCTCTCCATACATACTGTAGACTACATTAGCACCTTGAATTCCCAGCTTTTGGTGCCTCGCACTTAAGTCGTCCGACTTTCCCAATAGCGAAGCAAAAAGTGCTCGATCAGAGCAAAATACCTTGCCGGGAGGAATACCAGCAGGAACACGGGAGGCCAGCGCCCGCACCCGACTCAACTTCATGCCGCTCTTGGATAAAAACTGCGCAAATTTACCCATTCTACTGTATGCAGTTGAATCCGTATACAATGCGGTCAGCAATCCAGCACCTTCTAATAAGCGAGGAACTGCATAACGCCGGCGAGCACCTCGCTGACAGACTAATACTTTTATCTCATTGATTTCAGATATACTCATAATATTAACGTTAAAAAATAAGGTCCTTTAGTAGATTTAACGACAATTTCATCAGAGTCTCAGAACTCAACATCCGCCCGCCACGCCATCCTTAGTTGCGACAAATGTCTGGCCCCCTGCTCTTATAAACCGAGCGAAGGTGCCCTGATGGATTTTTTCAAAAATAGTCTATCGATGAAAAAAACTTCTTGTTCGGGATTTCGCGGTATGGGGCCTGTATCTGAGACACTCGATCCGCCAAACTGAGGCCTTTAACCATACGAGAAATAGAGTTGCAGATACAAAAATCAGTATAAATTCCATCTGTATTCCCGCATCTTCTAGCATCCAATAAGACTAGAAATCGGCGGCGCATTTCACGCTGACATGCCAATACTTGAGCAATATATTTCATAGTTCCTAGGCGGATCAGGGATACATAAACTTTGTTAAATACCAGCAATTCAAAGGAATAACCTAACCCTATTTTCATAAAACATGGCTGAGTTCAGCAGAGAACATCCTTCCCGAAGGAACAGTATACGAAGGATCGGAATATTATTATTGGAAGAAAGTCAGGAGGAAATACGAGTCCGATACCACAGGAGTAATCGAACCCATAAAATCTAGAACATTCTATCCAGCATGATGTAGGCGAATAATAGAAACCACTTTTTTCATACGCGTTGCGATATCATTTCGTTCTACTCGAGTAAAACCGACACGCAACATAACGGGCAACATCACCAACACCAACGATGCAAAGAGTGCGCACTGGCCAAAAATCGAGCCAGGAACCAGTGCATGAACCAACGCGCCCAAACACCAGACAAGACCAAAGATAGCAAGGTTGACAATATAGGTCTGAAGGAACTCAATGAACGGCACTCCCATTTCTTTTGCGATTCCATATGGAAGGATCACCGAACACTTGAGTACCGTCGATACGATAGTACCGGCAATTACCCCGTAAACTCCGAAACCACTAAACACAAGAATCAATGACAACACTAGATTCACGATACCCAACACGATATTGGCCCATCCAGGGTATTGCATTTTATCTATTGCAGTAAAAACCCCCCAAATGGCTGTCTCGCCCAATGTAACAATTAGACAACATGTCATTAACTTCAACAAAGTAGCATATTGAACATAATCGACGCCCATCCACAGCAAAAGAATGTCTTCAGCAAAAACAATAATAAAACCCACCAAGATTGCGGAAAGTAACCCCAAGAATCGGTATGAAAACATGCATATATAGACCATTCTCTCCATATTGCCCTTAGCATAATCAATAGTATACACCGGACCAAGGAGCGCGGCAAACTGCCCTCCGATTTGCCTGACAAAATTGGGCCATACGAGAATCGCGGCATATACTCCTGCCAATTCTACATCTACAAAACGATTGATAATCCACACATCGGTTTTATTAAAAAGGGCAAACCCAAAGGAGGCAAATAAGGACCATCCTGCCATACGCAAAATTGGACGAGCCCATTTCAGGGTCACAAATCGCCATCTGCAGACCAGATTATGATCCACTAATTTTCGGCTAATTATTAATAGTATGAAAAATACAGCCAGCTTTATTCCCAAATCCACCACACCAATTATCCAAAGCCTAGCTCCGATTCCAGAGATGAGGCTAAAAATCAATACTATCCTTATTAATTGCACAAAAATGGAGATCTTCGCGCCAATATCCAGTCGGTTAGCCGCGACAATGGGTGTAAATACTGTTCCCTCGATGAGACCTATATAAAAAATTGCAATGTTGCATCCGACAAATATTCGAAAATCAACCATCATCTCCGTTGGAAAATCAATCAGCCAATTCAACTTCCAAATAGCTAAAACAAACAAAGGCAACTGGATACATATAATGCCAATATTCGTGAACACAGCCGTGCTCAGAATTTCATTCGCCTGCTGCCAGTCATTTTTATTCAACGCAATATTCAGGAAGCGACCAACTGAATTACTGATACTTCTCGAGATCAACCCGACATATTGAGTGAGAAATCCACCCAACGCAACCAAACCATATCCAATCGAACCATATTGTTTGACCAAGAACGGTATTAAAATAATCGCTGACAATGAGCCGATGCCAAAACGAAGCATCATAAACATGCCATTCTTAACAATGCGCAATACGCTACTATCTGATTTGAAATTATTCATTTATAAAATATTGCCAGCCAAAGACCACTTCAATTCTGGAACCGCTCCGCGAATGTAAACGACCCATGACCCCGCTAACATACCTCTTTCTTTTCGCCCGAATTGCCATTGCCTATCTTTGACCAATAAAATGGAATATATGCAAATATAAAGAAATAAACCCAAATTCGGATCAAAATCTCATTCGTTGAATGGGTTATGCCTTCCACCCCCGCTCTCACACCCATAACATAGAGTAGTTGTGGTAAAAAAAAGCCCATCATCGCGTGTCTATAGAGTGTCCCCATGATCCACCCGCCGATCCAAAATTTTACAAATCCAAAATATCCGAAGGAAGCATACGCATCCAAATAGCCCGTTTGTGTGGCTCCTCCCGGGCCGGTATAACCAAAAGCCAACTTCCCCGCTTTCTTAGCATCGATGAAGTCCACCATGAGTCCTTGCTTTAGAGAACGCCCAACCAGCTGAGCCGGAATATAGTTGAAAACGAATTTATTCCAGTGGAACAAACCGTAATCGTACGCGCCAAGCTTTTCGCATGCCGCCATCCGATAAATATAATTTTTAAACTCCGCGCCAGGCTTATCTAACAACGCCTTATTAGCCTCCAAGTAATCCTGCTGCACCGCCAATTGCAATCGCTCGCCAAGAGGGAGTCCCTCGGACCCTCCCATCGCCGAACGAAACAACCCAATGGCATTGACCAACAGGATCGCTCCCATAATGCCTACCCCAATCCATACTCTTGGAACCGCCACACGACGAACAAACCAAAGAATAAAGATCGTGTAGGCGATCAAATTCATCGCTTGTCCACGACGCCCATGCAGCAGAACAGGCATCAATAACAGCAATAAACTAGGAATCAACAGAATATACCGAGAGTTAAACCATTTATCCTGATTTAGATATTGGATAAAAAGCCCTATAAAACCCAATGCAAACATTCCCGAAAGGAATAAATACATTACCGGAGGCCCCGTCCACTGACTACTGTTGAGCATTTCCTCAGGAAGGGTCTCCAGTTTATAGAGAAATAAAAACCCCGCCAAACACAAGGCCGTACAACTAAAATACATTCGATTTGAGTCATACCGAGCCTTGAGCCAGGTCACATCACTTTTTGCGAAACCCCGCCGGAACCCCCCACACATGGCCAGCGTACAAACAGTTGCGAAGAGCATCCCTTTTACAAAAAAACCTTCCGGAAGCGACTCAATATTCCGATAGGCGCCGATGGCCTGAGGAAGGAACCATCCGAGACCCACCAAACCGCCCCATAATGGAAATTCAAAATATCGAGTCTTACCCGATAACAGGTAATATGCGATCATGGAGGCGTTCACAACGCCATACGCTATAAGTGCTGCTAAATTCATTCGGTTCTAGTTCTTCAACAACAGATTCTCATATTCCATAGCAACATTAGCCGGCTGATGCCACTCTAGGTGCTGGCACAAGGCCTGTTTTTCAGGCATCAAAACAGATTCCGATAGTTGCTCTCGAAGCGCTCTTGCCAAATCCGCGACATCTTCCGCTTCATACAAAATCCCCAGCCCATTCAAGCCTTCGGGAATTCCGCCCCGATTCGCTGCGACGACCCGGCAACCACATGCCAATCCTTCCAAAACAACCAATCCAAAAGGCTCTTCCCATATGGAAGGCACAACGACCACCTTATGCCTTCGCATCTGATTGGCGACTTGTGGCGCATCCTGGTGGCCCAGAAAATCAACACGGTCCTCCAATCCAATCTTCCGCACATAGTCCTCTCCGATCTCTTTTTGCGACCCTTCTCCGATAATAGTGAGCGAGCAGTCTCCATCCTTCGAAAGAACCACAAATGCTTTCAATAGAATCATCAAACCCTTTTGTTCAATTAGGCGGCCTACAAAAATGAAATCCCGATCTCGAAGAGAGCTCTTATTATAAAAATAATCGTTATCATAGGGGTTTGGAAGAATCCGACATGGAATCGACTCATGAGATGCCATATATCGACTCACGGTAGCCAAAACACAACGATTCTCCAACCAACTTACGGGAAATGCCTTCCTTAATTCAAAAATATGTCGTACTAAAATCGCTTTTCTACGAACCAAAAGAAGAGGCCAGCCCAGCTTTAATATGCATCCTTGCATAATCACGGCATCGCACGTGTAAATCTGCCAGATAAGATCCAAGGGAGAAGGCCGCGAAATAATCCCTGCAGTAGGTTCCCCCAGACCTTCTTCAGAGGTAAGCACCATCACTTGATGGTTTCGCGCTCTTAAACCACGAACCAAAAGACGGCTTACGGTCGCAACTCCGCCCCCCTTTTGAGAAAATTTTGCGGTAAGCAATACTATTTTCATGACGCCTGTTTCATTTAAAAAAACCATTAGCGGCCAAAATCAATTGGCCCTCAGCATTGAATAATCTGATACGTACGCAAACAGAACATAATCGTTCTTAATATCAATATCATGATATATTACTTTGGGATTAAACTCGGATCGACTCAATACCGCTTTGAGATCTTGTAATAACCGCCAGAAAAACATTAGCTCATCTGATAAGAATCTCACGTCATCTTGCACGCAATATAAGGCGCACGGCAGGCCTGAAATCGCGGCGAAGTGGATCGATATGGCCACAAGGATACGTCTCACCTTATAAAAACATCTTCGACTCAAGCACCCTCTGGCGATGTTCAGTATGTATTAATGACAGACGGATTACTCCCTCGCCACTCTTCATGCCGTGTAACCCAGTTTGTACCGTCTTTTTCCTGAAATCGTATGCGAGACCACTCACCTGGGAGCGTATCGTAATCGACTATAAAATGAGTTTTATCTACTGCAACAGCATCATGATAATAAGTGCCTTTCTCATTGTAGACTTCTACCCTACATTCATTCTGCGTATCAAATGTAAAAAGTGACACATCTTCTTCATCTTCATCTTCATCTTGATATATGCCCAGCACATTTTGGTCATTCACAAATTGCATGATAGACATCTCATGTCCCTCCCCTCCTTCCCATAACGTTACAGACAGATTGGTATAAGTATTCTTTTGGTACACCGCAGCAAAAATACCAATATCTGGTTGATTAAGCTCTGGAGCAGAAGAGGATTTCCCAATCGTATTAATTAACGCCCTCCGACAATTCTCTGCATGGTTTTCTTTAAACAGGTTGAAGTAGTTCGGCATAACCACTGAGATCGAAGAATCAAACCTACCGTCATCCACAAATCCAAAGTTGGCAATCGCGGTACCAACCTCTCGAAAGAGGTTATTGGCAACGATGCATTCAACATGCGCCCCATAGAACGAAACGCCACAAGATGCAGTCTCAATAGGCGAGGTATTCGTACTATAAGGTGTCGTTCTATTATCATAATCAACTGGAAGACCCATCCATGATGGTCCATCCAGAACGTTATTATAAATCACGAGTCTACGATTGTACGCTCCTGCCGATATGATACTGTTTGAATCTGGGATGACATTCCAATCTTCCGTCAGTATGGCCACATCATTTTCCATTGATGCAATGCTGCGTGACTGCCCGAATCCCTTACCGCTCATGACCGTGACACGATGGTAGCCGGCTTCCACCCACTCATCCGCACCGGATGCCAGAGTAACCGTATTGGCTGTTGCCGAAATAACTTCCCCTCGCCAATGCGTCCGTTGGTGCTCAGCAAGTATTTGCTCTCCCGCATTTTGATGAGGTTGCTTCTCCTGTTTCGACTGAAGCTGAGTCACACTGTCTTTAACAGGTCCTCCAACCAATTCATGCCACTCGCCCTCAATCGTAATCTCACCCGTTCCCTTCTCGACACTTGCCACGTAATAGGTACGGCCCGATCTGCCCACCCCGTCTATGACTTGGAACGAATCGCCGGGGAGTAGGTTGTATTCATCCGCTTGCAAATCAACCAACTCGTCGAGGGCTGAAACAGTAACGATATTCGGGGAGCTCGAGCCTTTGGTGACACGCTGAGTGCCCAGATCAAACCCTCCATAGAGATCGATATCCCAGTTCATTCGAGGGGCCATATCAATCGTTTCGTTATCCGCAATATAGATGTTCTCTACGCCACCCGAGTTGCCGTCCATATAGATAAAACGTCCCTGTGACCATCCATTAGGTTTCGTATAATCCGAGGGATCATGCGGCTGTCCCGTGCATCCAGTAATGCTGACCTGATCAGAACCGTTTAGGCAGAGCAGGTAGGTGCAGTAAGTATCGCCGCGTCCACGAAACTCACAATCGGTGAACACTATATCATCGCATGCACTAAAGATAACCCCCTTGTAGGTAATAAACTTACATTTATCTATTTCAAATCCGTGAACATTAGACATGAATACGCTGTTCTGTAAGTGTGATTCGACAAAATCCACACCGGAGTCGTCAAATGTGCAGTTTTTCAGAGCGAGGTCTGTGCCAGCGTTGCTGAATAGTTGCATGCCATAAAAGTTGGTAGAGCCCGTAAACCCCATACGATTGATCTCACAGCGAGTCGCCTTCCACTGGATGGATCGGTTATTTTCATAGCTCGATCCTATGCCATGCAATATGGAGAGAATCGGCCCGTCACCCATAACCCGCTTATCGGTAGCTCCAAAGTCAATCTGAGAAGCGTAGGCATAAGTTCCCTCGGGGAAAAATAGTGTGCCATGAGCAGGAACTGCCGCGTAAGCCGCCATTATTGCGGCTCGATCATCCGTCACCCCATCACCCACCGCATTATAAGGTGCGTGCGTGACATTAATCCAGTTGTTGATGTTTTCATCCCATGCGGTGACGGTCTCTATTGTAATCGTGAGCGGTGCACTCCATCCATATTTCTTGCCATGCCCATTATGAACATACGCGGTATACTCGCCATCACTTAAAGGTGGGACGGTGAATTGGGCGCGGTAGGGATTCACGGATGAATTCGCGACCCACGCGCCGTTGATATAGAGCTGACAAAAGTCATCGCGGTCATCGTCCTCATCCAGATCGAGGTTCCGACCATAGACATTCAGCGTAGCGCCAACACTCACCGTTGCATCCGCCCACCACGCTTCTGTTTTGTTGATTGGAACCGGATAGCCATAACCAAACTCGTTTTTCGGCCAGAGCAGATATAAGTCATCAGAAGGAAGGTTCGTTGAAAGAATCACTGCACAGCTATTTGTCAGCGACTTGCTAATTACTCCAGGGGTAACTCCTTGGCCTTCGCCATATACATCAAATGAAACGTCGTCTAACATTCCATCAGCAGTCAGCACCATGGTGCTGCCCGGGGCACCGCTGCGGGTCCATTCTGCAACCTGCAGGACCCCGCTGTTCGGGAGCACCGAGGTTACCACGTCAGACACATCGAAAGGAGTAAAGGTGGAGGGAAACTGATCCGTTGGCCCGAAAGAGAACCTATCAGGATACAGCTGCTCTGCCAGCGTGCTCGATGAAGCCACGCTTATAATGATCAAGCCAAAGCACGTAACACTGTTCAATGTAAAAATTTGTTGTTTCATCTACATCGTCCTCGTTTATTTCTTGCTGGATACACAGGAACCTGTCCGAGTGATCCCACTTGCCGATCAACTGCAACCAGAAACCTCCACGCAAACTATCTCGCCGCAGGCTCATCTTACGCGTCACGTAAGCGGGGCATTAGACCCTCGCTTCGCCACAAATCGAATCTCTTCTCTCCAGAAGCCTCTCTACCGCATCCACGCCCCGAGCACAAGCTCAGATAAACGGCATCTCACTTATAACAAAGAAGATACAAGAAACCGGAGTGTCGTTGCGTCCAGAACCATTTCGGACCGACCGAGAGAGAATCGGCCATTGAAATCCCCTTCAATGGGTATTAAAACTGAGTCATAAAGTTCCGACAAAGGAGCGCGCTACCGCCCTTGGCCGCTTGGCTTGTGCCAACGAAACCATCCAATCGCTTCTCTATATATTACCTTTTCATACATGCTCTAGCTTGCATGAGGGTTTTCTGAGAATCCTGGATCGCAACTACAACTTGAGATTCCCTTCTTTAATTGCCATACGTCTTGTAGGTCCTGTATCCGTCGCCGTACCCCTCTGCCCCGTCAAAAAGACCGGCCAGCGAGTGGGTCACCCCGTTTGCAATACAACCGAGCACGTATGCATCCGTTTCATGAAACTTCGCGAGCGCAAACTTAAGCCTCCGACGGTTTGTTTTTCCAAGCCGAGCCATCATCATGATGGCATCCACTTGGTTGGCAAGGACTCGGGTATCCACCACGGGCCCGAGCGGAGCGGAATCAATAATCACCCGATCGTAATTTTCCCGAGCCCATTGGAGCAACTCAGCAGGGCGGGAACGGCCCATCAACTCCGCCGGATTGATCTGCCCGTCTTTCCGGCTGATAATTACATCCAATCCCGTAATGATGTCTCGCCGAACCAATCCCGCACAGGTTAAGTCGCTTTCACTATTTGAAAGCCATTCAAGTAAGCTGGGCTGCCGGTCGTCAATTTTAAATATCGCCGCCAGTTGTGGTTGCCGCAGATCGGCATCGATCAACAACGTACGTGCCCCATTGAGTGCAGAACTGATGGCCAAATTACACGCGGAGATCGTCTTGCCCGCCTCCGGTTCCACACTGGACATCAGAATGACCTGCGTATGCTTTTTATATTTATCGGAAGAGATCAGAGCATTTATCCCTGCAAATATTTCGACCAAGTGGTGAAACTTATCATGCAAGCCAATGAGAGCCTGCTCATCTCGATTAACGCTTTTCTTTTCGGGAGGAATCATGCCCAGAATATTTAAATCAAGCGCTTTTAGATCAGCCACTGATTCGATTTTACCCACCAGAAGTGCAAGAAGAATCGCTATGCCACATCCCGCTACCGCACCCAGAAAAATACTGGTTGCAATGACTTTATTTTTAATGGGACTGACGGGGAACTGCGGAACCGTCGCGGCTCGCATCACTTTAGTGAAGGCCATGCTTTCGTCCGCAGAAAGCCGGGCTTCCTCAACGCGACGGAGCATGGTCTGATAGGCATTATCAGCAGCATCGCGTTGTCGTTCCAAGCTCTGCAGGCGCTGTGCTCCAGAAACGATCTTTTTCTCTAACACCAAGGCCTCAGCATTAAGGCCGCGAATACGTTCATTCACCTGAGCAACCTGCTTCTCCAACAATTCAATTTCGCTCCATACCGATTTCGTCGACATCGCGACAAACTGCTTCAAGCGATCTTTGGCACGGGCTTCCTTTTCAGCCGCCGAGCGGTACTCGGGATGAATTGCAGTGTAACGATCTGCAACAGCCAACCATTCGTCGTTAGCAGATCTCCAGACTCGAATGAGTTCATTCAGTTGTTCTTCCTTTGGGAGCCCAACGGGCAGGATTTCAATATTTGGCTCCGCCTCCTTAAAGCTCGATATGAAATCATATACCGCTTTACGCGAAGCCAGCTGGCTGGAAAATTGATCCCCTTCCTGAGATACCGCGATCAACGATTGTCCGATTGCAATTTTTCGTTGTTCCAGCGTATCCAGCCGAAAGTCTAAACGAGTCGCGGCAACCTGAGCTTCAACCGTTTCCAACGCATCCATCCGCTCCTGCACCTGCGACACCAACCATTTGACCGCCTCGTCCGATACCGCCTGATTCTCTTCCATCATCAACACGCCGGCACAGTAAGTCAGTACATTGACGAGCCTTGCCGCAAATTCCGGATCAGAATCTTTATACGATACATAGACAATATCGGCGCTTGAATCCTTATACCAAGCCACTGCGGAAAGACATTCTGCCAGTGCTTTAGGCCCCACTGCAGTCATCCCAGAATCATCCTCTAGGGAAATGCGCTTGAGATACTCCCGTGCGACCAGACGCTCCATGGCAGGCGACTTAAATTTGGCAAACCTAGTATTAAAAATAGAATCCGAATCTCTTGCGTTGCTATCATCAAATACAGCTTCACTCGTGGTGACCCGGGGTCTCCGAACACTCATCTCCAACTGAGCCTTAGCCACATAAACCGGAGTTGCTTGCCGAACATAAAGCATCCCCACCAATCCGCCGACCACCGTAAAGAGAAGCACTAAAGGCCACCGATGAAAAATCATACGCAGCAGATTCATAGGAGCCAGCACACTTCCTGCCGCAACCGGAGCTTCCCCAACAGGAGGATTCCCTTCATATCGTTCTGGGGTCTGCTCACTATTTTCTGGTGGTATCCGCATTCGATCATCCTGCCTGATTGGTATATGACATTCCATGATTCATTAGGTATCAACCCTTATTTCCAACACGGATACTCATCGCCACAGAAACTCCCAACGCATGATCTATACCATTAAATAAGGAGCCTGTTCGAAAATTGATGTTACAGATCGCCATGCAATCATATATCCAGCGAAAGAAGAACTTCTATTACCGATTAATTCGCCGGTTCATCCGGTCCTACTTTGGTAGGTTCTCGACTCACTAAAGTTCTTCTTAAAAATACCGTCATTTAGAATTAAAGAGCGAGGAGGTTTCCCGAATGATCTCCTCCTAATAGGCGTAGCTCAACCGAATTGAAACCACGGTCTGATTCACGGGTTCTTCGTCATTCACATAGTTTCCTTCCAAGGAAAGCGCCAGTTTAGAGGTCATCGTATAGCGGCACTGCGCGGCGAAAAAATGCCGTGCCCCCCCATACAACGTATCCGAATTGCCACGTCCAAGCGCATCGTCATAGCTACGGAGCACCTGCGCCCCTAGATTCCATTTTGCAAAGAGTTGCCACTCCGCACCACAGCCTGCACGATACAACATACGCGCTGGATTTCCCCCATAACCCGGCTGGAAATTATTGCCATAAAATATATAAATCGAAATCTTATCCGTTGCCTGCCACTGTGCACGTATATCAGCCAGACCGCCCCGACTTGAACCCGAATGATCATAGTCCGCACTCCCATAACCCACCATGGCCCGCAATGACGTCTTATCGCTGATCACGCGCTCGATACCCACACCCACCGAGACGATCTGGCCAGCTTCGTCCCCATTGACCTGTATCTCGTAATATCCACCCACCATAAATGTGGTTTTCGGAGAATACGCATAATTCATTACCATACCCACGCTATGCATCTGCCATTCCGCCGATTCGAGCCCCTCAAAATCCTGATAGAAGTACTGCAGGGAATAGCTTGGAACAAGAGTCGTCTTTTCCGATATAGACATGACATAAGCGACTTCTCCCTCGGTATTAATACTGCGGGGGATTCCGTCTGTCAGAATGGTTTCAGGACCGCTCCCCGTATCGGGATCGTAGGTCTTGTTGTAGTTTAAGGTCTTTGCCAATTCAGAGGATATACTCCATTGCAGAGCATTTTCCGTCGAGCCCACCGATACGCTTACATCGTAGAAATGATCATTGATACTTTGATATTGAGAATAAAATCGATAGCCATACGTCGCAGAGACGGAAAGGTCATAGCGTGCGGGCAAATTCCGCACCTCAATTCCGGCGCTAACTTCGGAATAGTAATCGCTCGTGGCATTCCCCGAGTCATCGATCTGCACCCGATTGTCATGCGCCTCTAACACCGTCATTGCCGGAAGGATTTCCGCACTCTTCCAGCGGATACCGGACGGTCCAGAAACCACTTGGCTATATACTCCCACAGGAATCAACAGCAGCAAACCAATGCGAAAGCATTTCCTCATCTACCAAATCCGTTCCGGCACATAAATAAGATCTCCCGCAATCAGTTTAATATCAGCTTCGGCAGTACCTCCCCGGCCAATCTCGTTATAATCGACAACAACATGCCTTTTGCGCCCCTCCTTATCCGATCGAGAAATGCGAATTTCGCTCTTCTTAGCACTGGCAGCAAACCCCCCGGCATCCATAATGGCCTCCGTCAGATTCATCCCGTGCGCATTGTTCAACGCAATGCGGCCCGGACGCCTGACCTTTCCCAGAACAATCACGGCACCGAATCCGCCGGTCTCCCCATCGTTCACCAACGACAGCATGATAACTGGGGGCTGAACATAATAGACCCCGTAGGTTTTCGCGATGACCTCTTGTGCATTGTCCAACGTGCAGCCGCCCAGCTCGACCTCCCCCACCAAAGGCAGGGTTGCAAAACCTTCATGACCGAGCGAGACACGATAGGCCACCACCTCCATCCGGCCATCAACCTCCACGGAAAGTTCAATGATATCACCCGAAGTAAGTTCACGGTGTTGTTGGGGTGCGGGCTCCAGGCGATCAAAGAAACTCGTTGTTGTACTAATAGAATCAGTGGTGGAGCAACCCATCTCGCAAAAAATGACCCCACCCAAGGCGATCAGAAGAATAAATCGGTACATTTTCACTCCAATTGATAAAAAATAAAACAGCCCACTTTCAAACCAACTGTTCTTTAGACCATTCGCTTCATTGATGGCAAGTTCTTCTCAGCGAGAAACTACTATTTGACTAAAATCCAGGAAGAGGATCTGGAACCTCAGGCGACACCGCCCACCACAACCGCTCTCCCCAAAAGAATGCGGCCGGTCCGCTCGGCATCATCCGGCCAAGCAACCGGGTTCAGCCAGGACAAACTCCCTCCCGTTTGAATTGGATTTCTCCAACGTGTAGGCGAAACGATGGCCACAAAGTCACCGAAGGTTGAAAATTCGACTCCGATTTCAGCATAGGACCCGTTCTCCGCTGAATATCCGACTCCGGTCAATCGAGGCCCTTTTGTTCCGTTTATACCCTCCATAGATGCACCCCCAGAGAACAGGGCAACCGCAATGAAACCACGTCATACGTTAATCGTTTTCATATAAGTTTCCCCAAACAAATCTAATCCGTCGGAAAGTGGCCAATCCACTTCGTATAGGCATATTCATTTGCAGCCTCATCCCATAGGCCAATCCAATACCATTGTCCCCACGCAGGAACGTCGAATTCGTAGACTCCAGAGTGATCATAACTCTCCCGACTGATCCATTCCCCCTCCGACTGATCCCAAATGCATACTAAATGGTCCCCTTCTAGATCCTCGATGGCCATTCGTTCGGTAGGAAGCCCTACGTATCCAGCATTTGCTCCAACACAGAGCGCGAAAATGATTAATGCAAGTATTTTTTTCATCGTAACAGTTCTCCTTATTAAAAATTTACAGGTGTAACCAGCTGACATGAGCTTTGTTCCATGCACCGCTCATGGTGTTCGATTCCGATATCGTGATCCAATACCATTGGTTGGTCCCCAGATCCTCCAGCACCAATTCATCCGGTGCTTCACGAGGACCATCGCTTCTATAATCTCCGGTTTCGGGATCGTATACTTTAGCCACAACGACCTTTCCTTCAAAGCCACTCAGCGGATAAATCATCTGCGTACTGATCATGGCTACCGAGATCGGGTGTTCGGCATCAAGACCGCCATAGGAAGCGGTCACCTCAACCAGAATATCTGACTCAACATTTCCGACTTGGAGCACCCCATCGGCATCGGGACAGGCACCTCCACTCCAATTTGAACCCATGGTCCATTCTCCGCTGGAAGATCCAACAAAGTTTATCTCCGCAGCGAATGATGCAACGTGGCTCATCAACACCCAGAAAAATACGAGTTCTAAATGATTGCTTACTTTTAACACGGATTATAGCCCCACTTCTTGGCTTGCGCAGACCAACGGACCGCCTCAAACCCATTGAAAAAGAGGCGATTTTCATTGCCCCGTCAAGATTCACACCTGCCGTCCTCACATCCCTGTTTCGGACGGCATATTATATTAAAGTTACTCCACACCAATTTCGTAGAACACGGCTTCGGCACTACCCATGGTGCCCGTATAGGACGTTTCGTTGACTTCACCCAGAATATCACTGGCCACGGTTCCTGTAGTGGGGTCGCTCAGGCTGGTATTGGTAATCACGCTGTAGCTTTTGCCTTCCACAGACTGCCATGTGACTACATAATCACCATTATCTAGGCGTTGATTCGATGTGATGATCAGCACGGAGGCCGCATTGGTCGGATTGGTTCCGGCGATATATTCTTCCCAGGTGAGAAGACCATCGCCATCGGTATCAAGATGGTCATCGGCTTCCGTCAGACCATATTCAAGCAACCAAGAATAGGGCGTGCCATTGGAGGTTTCGTCATCCGCCGTAACCCGCAGAGTGACTTCAAAAGAATTAGTTTCTCCGTCAAAACTGGCGACAATACGAATCAGCTCATCTGATTCAATGCGGCCCACGGTTAACGTACCCGAGGCATCAATTACTGCCACGTCGGATGAAACGGTCCACGAGGGCACAACCGACCCCGTGGTTTCATCTAAATAATAGGCCGTACAGGCATATTGGGCCGACCCTTCTTCATCCACGGTCGAAGGGCCGAAAATTTCGATCCCCGTCAGAACCGGAGCAACAGACTGGATAAGCACATCCAATGTTTCTGAGTAGCCTCCAACCGAGGCTGTAATACTAATATTCTGATCAGATGAAAGACTCCCAACACGCAGCAATCCAACGTCATCAATAGATGCATCAGCTGTATTCACTTCCCAAATCGAATCTACTGGTGCGGTTGTTAAATCTGAATACTTTCCTATGCAGGTATACTGAGCGTTGGTTTGTTCATCCACAATAGAAGGCCCACTAAGAGTGATTCCCGTCAAAATGGGAGCGGGAGGCCCAACCGGCGGCGGGGGATCCGCGGCCAGAGATTGAATTGGATTAACGAACGCCAATAAAGCGGCGTATATAATAGTACTGCTCCTACTAAATTTAAAAAACTGCATCAACGTTTCCTCTATAAATAGATGTTCGTATGTATCCCTCTTCCCCAAGAAGGGTTCTGGATTCGTTCACCGTGCTCCAGAACATGAATAAGTATGTTGGACAATAGCATTCGCTGTGCCAAATGCGTGAAAGAAAGAGACTTCCCCATTTCATAGAAATTTAGATCCATCGACATCTATCGGTTAAAGAGCGCTGATTCCGGATGGATAAACTCGATAATTTTTTCCGAGACTCGAGTGCCCCCCCCCCAACAGGGCGGCGAAGCGGGGCCATTTCATCCGAATTTTAAGGACCGTAAAATCATTGTTTCACCGGAGGGGAACTGACGCGGAAATAAATTCCACGAAGGGGTTAAAAGCAGGAATCAGATGAAAGCACACTGCGGATGACCAAAGCCTCCCCTCCTGCATGTATTCGGTTTTGATTAAAGACCATGTTTCCACAAGGCTCAGATACCAGCCACTCCGCCCAAACGGTCAATCAAAAATCGGAACCTTGCACCCAGAGCAAGAAAACTTTATGCTAAACCCATGAATTTAAACGTTCAATCATTGGAAGTCCTATTTCCCCGCTCCGCCACCTATCGCAATGGACGTTCCGAAAACGCCGTCCACGAAACCGCACTACCCTTCAGCCGCTTTCCTTGGTGCGAACGCCACATCCAATGCCTCTGGGCCGACACCCGCAACCGACCCACCCCACTCAGAACATCCGAGGGGGAGCGTGTTGAAATCGAACATCCCGGCGACTGGAATCTCGAAGCCGGCCCCGACTTCCTCAACGCCGCCCTCCTCATTGGCAAAGAAAAGCGCCGCATCACCGGTGATCTCGAAATCCATATCCACCCCAACGGCTGGAAACAACATGGCCATGCTGGAGATCCAAACTTTGAGAACACCCGCTTCCACGTCGTCTACTTCCAAGGGCTTGAAATTCCCGGGCTCATTCAAATCCCCCTCCAGGAAACCCTGGCAACCGACCCCCGCTTCTCGTTCGACAACATCGACCTCACCGCCTTCCCCTACTCCATTCCCTCTGGAAATTTTCCAATGCTGGGAATCCATCCCGATCAAAAGATCCAATGGTTGGAAGCCGCCGGCGAAGAACGCCTTCGCCTCAAAGCCGAACGCCTTGCCCTCGCCATGCAGAACAAAGAACCTGAACAGGTCCTCTGGGAAGAGCTGATGGCTGCACTCGGCTACAAAAACAACAAAGCCCCCTTCCGGAAGCTCGCCACCCTCCTGCCCCTTGCTCGCCTTCGCTCTCTGGCTCAAACCCCCGATGAAGTGTATGCCATCCTGCTCGGACTTTCCGGACTCCTGCCCAAGAATACCGATCCAAAATGGCCCCCTAAAACCAAAACCTTCATCCGCACGATCTGGGATTTCTGGTGGAAGCAATCCGAAGAACTCCAAGAGCTGGCTCTGAACAAGACCGAATGGACCCTCGCCGGCCTCCGCCCGGCCAACCATCCTGTCAGAAGATTAATGGCCGCCGCCTTTTACAGCGTCCAAACGCTGGAAATTTCCAACCATTGGAAACGGCTCACCCACTTCGGACCCAACCATTGGAACACCCACATCAGTTGGAAAAGCACCTGCACTCCCACCGCCCTCGTCGGGCAAGCCCGCGCCAACGCCATCATCACCAACCTCCTGGCTCCATTCCAAGCCGCCACGGGGGCCACTGAGCTACACGTAGAAAAACTCCCCGCCGAACCCAACAACAGCATTATTCGCCAAACCGCCTACATTCTCTTCGGGCCCGACCACACCGCCAAGGTCTACAAATCGGCCCTTGCCCGCCAAGGCCTCATTCAGATTTTCCACGACTACCTCATCACCCACCGACTCGATGAGCTGAAAGATAAATTTAACCCCTAAAAATACCGATGCCACGGATGCGTAGACACACGGGTTGAATGCCAACCGTCTAGACGCGGAAGAATTAGCATTCCGCAGGGAATGCCAAAAAAAACCCGAATTAAATGCCTGCTCAGATCACGAATCGGATGTCGATACATCCACCGGCTGGAGCAGAAAAACCTTGTCCTGACGGCGCGCTTTTTCGGGAAGAGCAAAGGTAACCATATCGTTCTTCACTGCTTTATCAGCAGGTTTTCCGCCCACACGCAGTTCCTCCAGATGGGTTTGCACCGCACCGGTGGTGGGACCTTCGACTAAGATTTCGCACCCCGGCAACAGCTCCTGTTGCCAGAGCTTGAATTCCACTACGCCGATTTTGGCAAAAAAGTTGGTCACATGTCCGAGTTCAATCCGTTTCACCGTGGCCTGCGAATGGCCGCTTGCGGCCCAGTCGCCCATTTTATCACCACAGTAATAGCCGCCGTCCCAGAAACCACGGTTAAACACCTCGGCCAAGCCCGCGTCCAAGGGGTGGAAGTTTTCCGATTTGAACGTTTCATCTTCCACCGCATCCAAGCCCGCGCGATAGACTTTTGTGACGGTACTGACATATTGCGCCGTGCGAGCGCGCCCTTCCAACTTGTAAACCGTCACGCCGGCTTCGGCCAGCTTATCGAGATGCGGCAGAGTGCACAGATCTTTCGGCGACATAATGTACCGATTCTGCACTTCCAATTCATCGCCAGTTTCCACATCAACCAGACGATATGCACGCCGGCAGTTCTGAAAACAAGAGCCGCGGTTGGCCGATTGGTTGTAGCAACCCAAACTCATATAGCACTTGCCGGAGATGGCCACACAAAGGGCGCCGTGAGCAAAAAGTTCAATTTGAACCCACTCCCCTTTCGGCCCGCGGATATCCTGCTCCTTGATCGCATTCCCAATGACTGTAATTTGTTCCAGTGTCAGCTCCCGCGCCAGCACCATCACATCGGCATAACGCGCAAAAAACTTTACACTGCCCACATTTGAAACATTGGCTTGCACCGAGATGTGCACCTCAAGACCAATCGAATGCGCATATTCAATGGCGGCCATATCGGCGGCAATAATGGCATCCACGCCGGCCGCTTTAGCGGCATCGCAGATCTCTTCCATAATCTCCAGCTCGTCGTCATAGACAATCACATTCAGCGCCAGATAGGCCTTCACCCCGCACCAGCGGCAAATACGGGCAATGCGCTTTAGATCGTTCAGCGAGAAAGGGCTGGCCGCGCGAGAGCGCATATTAAGCTTATCCACACCAAAGTAGATCGAGTTGGCTCCGCCGCGAATGGCGGCGGAGAGCGAAGCATAGGAGCCGGCCGGAGCCATTAATTCAAATGTAGAAATAGGTTTTTTCATGGGAGCGAGAGAATGGATAAGGGATCGACGAATTGCAACTCATCAAAATAAGCAAAAATACAGGCCGTTACGGGTAATTAAGTTGATAAAAGTCGCCCCGCATTGTATTTTCGGAACCTCCCCGCTTTCTATGCCGGAGGTGCGGCAACGGGGAGGGTGACACACACGGAACAACCGGAGAGGAACACATGAAAAACATTCCCATTGATAATGTCCGCAACTTCGCTCTAATGGGCCACACGGGTAGCGGGAAAACCTCCTTAATCGACAGCATTCTGTTCAAGCTCGGACAGGTCGATCGCGTGGGTTCTCCAGAAAACGGTACCAGTGTGGCCGATTGGACCGACGAAGAAAAAGCACATGAAATCACCATTTGGGCCAAACCTTTTGATGGAGTTTACACCGCCGCCAGCCGTAAAGTTCGCCGCCTCATCATGATCGACACCCCCGGTTTCGCCGATTTCATCGGCCAAATGGTTTCCGCCGCAGAAATCACCGATGCCGCCCTCATCACGATCGACGCCTCCTCGGGCATACAAGTGGGAACGCAGCGCGCGTGGAAGGCCGCCGAAAAGCGGAACCTGCCGCGCGGCATCGCCATCACCGGTCTCGACAAAGACGACACCGATTTTGATGACACCTTGCTAGAAATCAAAGAACGCTGGGGCGACGATCGTTGCGTGGCCATGGTCCTGCCAACCTCCGACGGCAAAGCCATCGATATTCTCAACACGCCCACTCCCGACGTGCCCGACGAATTGAAAGCCCGCGTTAAGGACATTAAAGACCATCTGATTGAACTCGCGGCCGAAACAGATGATACGCTTATGGAAAAATATTTTGACGGGCAGGAACTCACGGCCGAAGAATTTTCCGAAGGGCTCCGAAAAGCAGTTCATGAAGCGCACCTCATTCCCGTTTTCGCCACCTCCGTGAAAACCGATATGGGCGTGAAAGAAACCATGGATTCCATCAGCCGCCTGTTCCCCTCACCGCATGATTACCCGGTCAGCTGCGCCGCGGGCAACAAAATTTCCGCCGAAGAAGATCAGCCCTTCTCCGGTCAGGTCTGGCGCTGTTTCAACGACGCCTTCATTGGCCAGCTCACCTTTGTTCGCATCTATTCCGGCGTACTAAAACCCGGCATGGAAATCTATAATCCAACCAAAAACCAGAAGGAAAAGGTCGGCACGTTGCTCTATGTCGATGGCAAAAAAACGCACGAAGCTCTGGAAGCCAAAGCCGGCGATATTGTGGCCATTACCAAGCTCAAGCACACCTACCTCAACGACTCACTCTGCGCGATGGGTAGCGAAATTCAATTTGCGCCCATTGTATTTCCCGCGCCCGTCACCGCCTATGCCGTGGAGCCCAAAAACAAAAAAGATGCCGACAAAATCGGTATGGCCCTGCACCGCGCCACCGAGGAAGATCCGTCCACCCAACTCGAACACAACACCGAAACTCACGAGCTCGTGCTCTGGGGCATGGGCGATATGCATCTCGACGTCACACTTGAGCACATTAAAAACCGCTCCAGCGTTGAAATGACCCATCACACCCCGAAGGTCGCCTACAAGGAGACCATCACCAGCTCCGGCGAAGGCCACTACAAACATAGAAAACAATCCGGCGGCCGCGGCCAATATGGAGAAACTTACATTCGCATTCGGCCAAAAGATCCGGCCGAAGACACTTGGTTTGACAACAAACTCGTCGGCGGCGCCATTCCAGGAAACTTTGTTCCGGCCTGTGAAAAAGGCTTTATAGAAGGCCTCACCAACGGCCCGCTCGTCGGCTCCGAAGTCATCAATGTGCACGTTGAGCTCTACGACGGCTCCTACCACAATGTCGATTCCTCCGAAGTCGCATTCAAGATTGCCAGCGTTCGTTCACTGCATGAAGCCATCGAAAGATCTCGGCCAGTACTGCTCGAGCCCATCATGTCGGTAAAGGTCATTGTGCCCGATCAATTCATGGGAGATATCTCCGGCCTGCTGAACACCAAACGCGGCCGCATCCTCGGAATGGGGCCCGAAGACGGGCATCAGACCATCGATGCCGATGTGCCACAGTCCGAGATGTTCAAGTTCTGCTCTGAACTCCGATCCATCACCAGCGGCCAGGGGTCGTTCGAAATGGACTTCTCTCGCTATGAGCAGGTTCCGCCCCAATTAGCCGAGAAAGTCATTCAGGCAGCCAACATTGCGAAAGAGCAGAAATAAAAGAGCCGATCTAAAAGAGAAAAATACAAATACAAACGTTCCCCCGGGAACACCCCACGGGCGGGCCTTCGGGCTCGCCCATACGCTTACCATCGCCGGATCCCATTCTAGATTTCTTTTTGGTAAGAATACGGTTCCTCGCAGAGCGTCAGAGCGTGCGGGAATCATTCCGCAGTGTGGAACCGAATCTTTTGTGTCTTTGATATCACTCAGCATAAGGCCGAGCGATGGCCGCAGCGGAATGGAGCACCTCCACGGTTCAGCCGCTGCTTTTTCCATTTGCATAATCCATTGCGAACGAGGAGTGCATGGGCGTTCAATCGGTTAAAGAATACCGAGTGACTCTCCCGTCAATGTAGCACTTCGGCCGCCCGATCAAAAAAAAGGCCAGCCGATTCCGGCTGACCTTTAAAAATGGTGGGCTCAGAGGGACTTGAACCCCCGACCAAGAGATTATGAGTCTCCTGCTCTGACCGACTGAGCTATGAGCCCTTAAAATTAAGTGCGCTAGAGATACAGGAATGAACCAAAGTAAGGCAAGGGACATTTCCATTTTTGTATTTCTAACGGTCATACACATAAAAAAACGGCTCCAGTTGAAGCCGCATTTTTAATGTTTTAAAAACTACTAGTCATCATCTCCAGGATTGATTGCAGATTGAACCGCATTTTTAAAGGCTCTCTGCTCGCCATCAACAATCGCCAGCACATTGCCATCGCGATCAAACTTGGTCAGCGGTCCGAGCGTACGGATAAACTCAATCCCTTCATCGCTGATGGAACGGCCGCTGCGGGTGGTTACAACTTTACCCGTATGGTCGGTAACAACCACAAGGTAGGTTTCGTAGATGGCACCCACCTTAATATTTCCACTGGTTCTTCCAAGCGGATACATAGGACTTCTATATTCGAAGGAATTATCGTTCTCTTTATCGAAAACGCCGGTTCCTTTTTTTGTGTCGATGATCACGTAATTACCGGTCTGAATAATTTTTCCGATGACATACAGTTCGGCCGTAATGGGTTCTTCCCATACCTGCCCACTTGCTTTACGCACTTTAACATGCACCTGAACATTTTCAACTTTCGCTTCCCCATCAAGACCGGCACCGATGGTGCGGCGACTACGCCTCGTGGAGACATCCACATCCACCCGGAGCGGGAATTTGGTTTCTGCACTGGCCATCAAGGTTGAACCAATAATCGTAATTGCTAAAACACGCATCATCAGACTTTTCATTTCATGCCTCCATTGTAGTTAGGATACCTATAAAATATTACAGGGTTTTACGCAATATTATTTGCATTTTCTTCCTATTTCTTCGTTCATTGCCGCCTCATCGAACAACCACCCTCAAATTTATTATACCCCCATCCCTAGGTGAACCAACGATTTGGACGGCACCGATTGATCAGCAGACCTTGAATGGCTCCGGCAGCATCCTCCATCGTTGGGAACATACCCATCATCGTTCCGGAGGAATAGAGAGGGATCGGCGGCCAGCTCCCGAGCTTTTCAGACCGTGAGTTTGCTTACGCAAGCGTTTCGAGGTGGCGCTCGGGTAATCCAGAGTTGAAACCCACACCCCCGATGAGCGGAATGCATTGGATCTGAACCCCCATAAAATGCTCTTCTTTGAACAACTTCATCAACGATTTTTGATCCTCAATGTAAAGAGCTCATAAAGCTTACAAGGACCCGTGACCACTACTTAAAAATCAAAAAGGGGGCGAACGCTTGAAGGCGGCAAGCTGAATTGCTAGATTTTGGAGGTATTAAGCCCATCCACATCTTGTGATTTACGAGGAATTCAGGCACATGGCCGACCAGAAGAAGCACGAATACACTGAAGATAAAATCAAAACTTTGTCATCGCTGGAGCATATTCGCCTGCGTACCGGCATGTATATTGGCCGCACCGGCACCGGCGTCCATTATGATGACGGCATCTATATTCTCGTAAAAGAGGTCATCGATAACGGCATCGACGAGTTCATTATGGGCCACGGCGATCGGATTGACGTTTCGATTGAAGAAGATTCAGTCACGATCCGCGATTTTGGCCGCGGAATTCCCTTGGGAAAAGTGGTCGACTGCGTTTCAAAAATCAATACGGGCGCCAAATACAACGACGACGTCTTCCAGTTTTCGGTCGGGCTGAACGGCGTGGGTACCAAGGCCGTCAACGCGCTGTCCTCCTACTTCCTGGTCCGCTCCCACCGCGAGGGGGAATATGTTGAGGCCGAATTTAGCACGGGGAACCTAACTCGGGAGGAAAAGGGCAAGACCGAGGAGCCCAACGGCACCTTTGTGGCCTTTTCACCCGATCCCGAAATATTTAAGAAGTTTAAATTTAATGCAGACCATCTGGCGCGACGCTTACGCTTTTATGCCTATTTAAATCCAAAACTTAAACTTTGGTTTAACGGAGAACTCTACCACAGCAAAGGCGGCCTACTGGATCTGATCCGCGACGAGAGTCAGTACGAAAAGATTTATCCGCCCTTCTACTACTCCGATAAAATGCTCGAATTTGCATTCACGCATACGAATCGCTTTTCAGAAGAGTATTATTCATTCGTCAACGGACAGTATACCTCCGACGGCGGAACCCACCTTTCGGCATTTCGCGAAGGAATCCTGCGTGGCGTAAACGACTTTGCCAACAAAAAGTTTTCCGGCGATGATGTTCGAGAAGGCGTGTTGGGCGCGGTGGCCATTCGTTTGAAGGAACCAATCTTCGAAAGTCAGACCAAAAACAAACTCGGTAATACCGAAATTCGTTCCGACCTCGTCGCCAAAACCTGCCAAGCCGTCGCAGAGTGTTTGCATCGAAATCCGGTGGAGGCCAAAAAACTGGTGGCCAAGATTGAGGAGACCCAAAAACTGCGCAAAGAACTCAACTCGGTGAAGAAACTGGCGCGCGAACGTTCGAAGTCGGTCTCCATTCGTATTCCACAGTTGAAGGACTGCAAAAACCACTTTAATCACGAAAAGCAGACGCATCTCGGAACCCAGGTTTTCATTACCGAAGGTCAGTCTGCGGCCGGATCCATTGTCAGTTGCCGCGATGCCAGCCGACAGGCCATTTATACGTTAAAGGGGAAACCGCTGAATGTTTGCGACCTAAAACGGGATACGCTCTACAAGAATGTGGAGCTCTACAACCTGATGCGTTCGCTGGATATTGAAGAGAATATCGACAACCTGCGCTTCAACCACGTGATTCTGGCAACCGATGCCGATGTCGATGGACTGCATATCCGCAATCTGTTGATTACCTTCTTTCTGCGCTTCTTTGAATCGTTGGTGCGCGAAGGACATTTGAAAATCCTCGAAACCCCCTTGTTCCGCGTACGGAACAAAAAAGAGACGATCTACTGCTACTCCGACGAGGAACGCGAAAAGGCTCTCAACAAACTGGGGCGCGGTGCGGAGATTACCCGCTTTAAAGGGCTTGGAGAAATCTCGCCGAACGAGTTCAAGGACTTCATCAGCGAAGAGGGCATGCGCCTTTCTCAAGTGGATATCTCGAGCGACCATTCCGTTTCCGAGATTTTGTCCTTCTACATGGGGAAAAACACACCGGATCGCCGAGACTTCATCATGGAGAATTTGGTGGTTGATGCAGAAATGCTTTAAAGATATTCCGAAAGAATGAATGCGTAACAGAATCCTTTCCAAAGGTTGGAAATTGAAACATGGCTGATCCTAAAAAAGATGAAGAACTGGAACTTTTTGCACTAGAGAACGAAGTTCCGGCTGCAGAAGAAGAAACGACTCCAAAGGCCGAGGCCCCTATAGAAGTCGTTAAAGAGACCGTGCCCCCGGTGGAAGAGAAAACAGGCTTTGATCCGCTACATTCGGAACACGGCCCATTGAACCAAATGGTGCGCACCAACTTTCTGGAATATGCAACGTATGTCATTTGTGATCGGGCCATTCCGGCACTGGAAGATGGGCTGAAGCCGGTTCAGCGCCGCATCATGCATGCCCTAAGGGAAAAGGATGATGGCCGGTTCATCAAAGTTGCCAACATTGTCGGGCACACCATGCAGTATCATCCACACGGCGACGCATCGATTGCCGATGCTCTCGTGACGCTGACGAACAAACGCTATTTGATTGAAGGACAAGGAAACTACGGCAACATTTTCACCGGCGACCGGGCCGCCGCATCGCGTTATATTGAATGTCGGCTAACCCCTCTGGCTCGGAATGAGATTTTTAATAAAGACCTGACCGAGTGGATCCCCAGCTATGATGGGCGCAACAAAGAACCGGTCAGCCTGCCCTGCAAATTGCCCCTCATGCTGATGCTCGGAGCAGACGGCATCGCCGTGGGTCTTTCCACCTGCATCCTTCCCCATAACTTTATTGAACTCCTCGAAGCACAAATTGAGATTCTGAGGGAAAAGAAACGCACTCCCGTTGAACTGAACCTCCTGCCCGACTTTCAGACCGGCGGATTGATGGATGTTTCGGAATACAACAAAGGCAATGGAAAGGTAAAACTACGCGCCAAAATTGAGCTGCGCAATAATAACCGATTGGTCATCACCGAAGTACCGCACGGCACCAACACCGAATCGTTGACCGCCTCCATTGAAGATGCCGTGAAAAAGAAAAAAGTCCCGGTCCGCACCATCGATGACTTTACGGCGGAGAAAGTTGAAATTGAGCTAACGCTGATCCAAGGCGCTTCGCAAGAGAAAGCCATTCAAACGCTTTATGCCTTCACCAAATGCGAAACATCCGTGTCCAGTCGACTGATCTGCCTGCGTGAAAATCGGCCGGTAAAAATGAACGTCGATGAAGTCCTGCGCGAAAATGTTCATCAGTTGATCCGCATTCTGGAAGGCGAGCTGGAACTTAAAAAAGCCAATCTACTCGATGCTTTTCATACCAAGACACTCGTACAGATTTTTGTGGAAAATCGAATCTACAAAGCGATCGAAGAATGCAAAACCTACGAAGCCGTCTATCTCGCAATTTACCAAGGCCTTAAACCTTTTAAAAACCTGTTAAAACGCGAGGTGGTGGACGACGATATCGAGATGCTGCTCCGTGTGCGCATCAAACGCATTTCGCTTTTCGACATTGAAAAGAACCGGAAGGACATCGAAGAAATTCTGGCCGAACTGATCCAAGTCGACAAAGATCTCAACGGACTCAATGGCTACACCATTCGCTATATCAAACGCCTGATCAAAGAATACAAGGATCAGTATCCACGGTGCACAGAAGCCACCAGCTTTAAAGAAGCCGATGTCCGCGAGCTGACCTCGAGAGAACTTCAAATTAAACGCGATGAAAATGGATATATCGGAACCAATGTGAAGGGCGAAGTGATTCTCGAATGCTCCTCCCTCGATAAGTTGTTAGTGATCCGGACCAACGGGCAGTATAAAGTGCTCCAGCCCCCAGAAAAACTATTCGTGGACGACTCCCTGGAACGCTGCGAGATCTTTAACCGCGATAAACTCTTCACCGCCGTTTATACTCATGCACGCATCACCTACATGAAGCGCTTTAAAATGGGCGGCGCCATCATGAACCGAGAGTACTTCATTTCGCAGGGCGAGAAATCAAAATTGCAGGTACTCGTCGACGGCACCCCAGAGGGCATCTATGTGAAATATCGCCCCGCCAAAGGCCAGCAGATTCATCAGCAACGCTTTCACCCCCTCGACATTGCCGTGAAAGGGGTTAAAAGCCGCGGCAATCGGATGACCACCAAAAGCATTAAATACATCGGCACGGAACCCGGTCGCTGGTGGGACCCAAACAACGGCGGCACCACCCCCGAAGGCGCATTACTCTAAATCAATGCGTTGACGGTAGCGCAGTTCCCACGGGAAACACTTTCTCGGCGATGTGCATATTCGGCCTTATTTTTCCCATGTAGCGCGCAATTCTTCTCGCAGTCTATCGTGATAATAGAAAACCCTATTCATATCGGTTGGATACCAGGATATATTCTCCATAACAATCAATGACGTCTCTGAATCCGGGTAATAAGACATCGTAGATATATACCCCCGAACATATCCACTATGACTCCATTCCGTTGGATCTAAACCATTGGATAGTTGTACGGCAAAGCCATAGCCAAGATCACCCCACCGATGTTTTCTAACGGATGCCTTTTTGACCATTTCCTCATGCATGGCCGGCGATAATATACGGCCTTTGTGAAGACACCGATTCCATTTACTCAGATCCTCTGCGGTTGAAATCAGACCGCCACTAGGTATCGAGCTATCTGGGAATTGTGAAGTAACCCGTTCAAAGGTCCCCACATCCGTTTCATTAAACCCATCGGCCAGCAAAACAGGTGATCGCTGATTTTCTGCAACGGCAACTGAATTTTCCATGCCGCATAATTGGAATAATTGCATGGCTAATGAAGCATACGATTCGGCAGATGCAACCGACACGATCTGTCCGAGCAGATTATAACCCAGATTTGAATAAGCAAAAACTTCGCCGGGCACTGTTTCCAGAGGCTGAGTAAGCGAGACAATCCCAGACGTATGGTTAAGCAAATGTCGAAGCGTAACGACAGAAGCCCACTCTTGTTTGAGTTCGGGGAGGTATGCCGAAATGGATTGGTCCAATTTCAACAGACCTTCATCTACTTCTCGCAGCACCAATACCGCTGTAATCTGTTTACTCAGAGAGCCAATAATAAAGGGGGTCTCCCTATTAAACGCTGCATTCTCCCGCTCTTTAAGGGGATTATTTGAATGATTAAACAGAACCTTTTCGCCTCTCGCGATAAAAGCAATCCCACTGAAGTCTCTCGGGTTCGCATACTCATCAGATGCAAAGACCTCATAAAATGCGCCGGATTGAGCTCCACACGTGCAGATCGACAGACCCGCAACCAAACCTAAAAGTGTATTTTTAATCCGCATCTATTTCCTCACGGTATTGATCTGGATGCGCATAAGAGCAATCAACGAAGTGCTCTCGTCTGTTTTTCATTCCCCCCATGGATTGGGGAAAATCCATTAAGGGAATAACCTGTATGGGGAAAAATAATGAAGAAGGAGAATCCACGCTCTCGAGCACATAATTATAGATTAAAATAAGACGGAGTGATCCGAGGAGAGTTCCAATCATTGGAACAATTCATCTCAAAACTCGGACCATCCATCTTTTCCCTCCAAGCAACCCGCCCTATCACCGCTATGGGTATCCGTTCATTTTTTTTCGGCAGGATTAAAATAAATAAATTCCAAGGTATAGCCATTCGGATCAAGAAAATAAAGACTCGCCCCATCCCACCGTTCATAGGCGCCTTTCACAATTTTCACTTCGTGCGCCTTCAGATGTTCCTGAAATTCAAATACAGCCTCAACAGATTCTGCCGACAGTCCAAAGTGCGTAAAAGCCTTGCCAAAGTTCTTCGGTCGCATTTCAGCATTAAATGCTCTCACATCCCATGGATATTGAATCAGTGCCAATACATCATCCGAGCCGATGGGGAAGAAGGCATCATTTTCCCGCCGCTCACTCATCTCCAGCCCGAGCACATCCGAATAGAACTTAACGGAGGTCTCGAGGTCGGATACGGAAAGCCCAAAGTGACAGATTCCTTTAATTAAACTCATGCGTCTCCTTGCAGCGCATTCGCGCCTCTAACGTGAAATTCAATAAGATATGGATTTTCGGAATCCCTGAGTTTTGCAAAATACCCCCCGATTGGGCCAGACAAAAATAGAATACCCCCGCCCTCTTTTGAATCAGTTTCCCAGCATCCGGTCCGCCACCTTCAGCGCAAATGCGGGACTCAGCCTTCAGGATGCTCTGATGTGTTTGCAATGGGTTGATCAACGCCCCTAATCCTTCGCCATGGATTTGATTAAGCTTCCGATGGTCAGCAAGGCATAAAAGGTGTTTTCGATATCCTCAGATTCATCCGCGGCATGCCCCGAGAATCCACCGCTTTCCCGCCATAGCGATTCCGCGTATTGAATACCTGGCTTTTGAAAAGCCTCCATATTCACACCGCGACTCACCAAGGCAAAAACAGCCGTTGCAGTTGAAAGAAGATCCGGCGTTGTAACCTGACTCGATGGTGCAAATCCGCCACTCTTCACGGCACGCGCCAAGAGCGCATTCTCTATTACGGCCGTATCACCCGAACCCACAATAAGTGCCGCCGCGAGATGGAGGGTCGAATCCGAAGGCTTGGTTTCCAAAGAGGCATCACCCGGAGGAGTGAACTCCAGAACCTCCGGTGCGAATAAGGTTAACAATAGGTGATAGGCCGGATCCTCCCGATACTGTCGCACGGTTTTAAAAAGGCGGCGACGGGTTATTCCAAGCAGGGGAAATGCCGTACGCAAACGAATCAGACAAACCAAATGCACCAGATCCAAATGCGGCCCACCCCCAAACGATCGAGCATATTTCCACACCTTAATAACCGGCACCTGATAGCCCAGCGTTCTCAGGCACAGCACAGCAAACATCGTGTAATATAGATCGCTC
>JBAHZU010000118.1:0-9408 GCA_037132875.1 Pontiella sp. | reverse complement strand
CTTTTGGGACGGATGAAGCGGTTGATCTCGAAGGGGTTAATGCCGATGAACTGGGGAATGCTGAGGAGGACTCTTCGATCATCTCCGGGCCAGTGCTCATTGGAATTGTACTGGCTTTGGGAGTTGTGATTTGGGTGCGCCGCATATTTAAGGGCAATCCCGTTTGAGTGAAATTTAGAAATGGTCTAACCGTTGTCTTTCAAAGAATGTGATTCGGACTTCTTTTTTCGAATAATTTGAGCCGTGACGTGTGATTGCCATTTTCTTAATTTCTCCCCTTAGGGTGGCCGATTTCAGTTTGAGCCTACTCGGAGTAGACACTTCGCCGTCAGGCCTCCAATCTCGTAGCTACGAAAAATTGGCCCCCCTGTATTTTCTAGGTTCAATTCATGTTTTGCGGTTTGTATCGCAGGGGCGCGTTACCTTCCTGCGCTGGATCCTCGCTAAACAGGGTATTTCTTTAAGAGGGATGTCCTGGATTTATTCTGTAGGTTGCTGTTGGATCATTCCCTGAATTGACCTGTGTTCAACATATGTAGAAAGCCATGCAGTTTCCGTTTCGAGCATGAACTTTTTCTTTTCGGGAGTGTCGTCTTCAGCGCCGGAAAGGTGATCAAATCCGTGTGCAATATAGAGAGCAAGCTCGTAGTCAGCCCCTTTTTGTTCGGGGCCAATCTGTAGGGCACGATCGATATTAATGATGAGGTCGCCCGTGAAACCAGCCTCTTCCCCAGGGATTGGATCATAGCGAAAGCTAATGACGTCGGTTGGTTTGTTTTTCCCGAAGTATTCCAGGTTAGCCGGAATAATGCCTTCGTTATCGGTCAGAACAACGCAGACTTCGTTCCATGATTCGGAGGTTCTGGGCTCAAGTTGTTCCCCTAGCCACTCCGAGAGGTTTTGGATTTTTATGTGTTGCAGCTGATGTTTTGTTTGTTGATTTAGGAGTGTTATTATCATCGTCGTCTTTCGGGTAGGGGATGCGCCCGTGCAGCATGTTTGTGAGTGAGAAGGTGAAGGATTGTTTTACAATGTTGATTTGAGCCATGGTCAAATCGGCATAGTCCATTTGTCCATCGCGGATCTTCATGGCAAAGATATCATCCATTAGATTGGAAATTTTTTGAGGGGTCGGTTTTTCGATCGACCGCGCCGCGGCTTCGGAGGCATCCGCTAGTGAGAGGATGGCCATTTCAGGGCTTACCGCGGGCGCTCCGCCATAACGGAAATCAGAGTCGTTGATAATATCCTTCATCGATCCGCCGGCTCCTTCTTTCGCATTTTGTTTGGCCTTGTGATAGAAGAACGCAATTAGACCGTTGCCATGATGTTGCTCAATGGCATCTAGAATTGGCTGAGGGAGTTTATGCCGTTTTGCCAGTGTGAGTCCTTCCTTTACATGGGAGGAGATGACCAAGGCACTCATATGAGGGGAAAGCTCATCATGAGGATTTTCTTTATGCTGAATATTTTCGGTGAAAAATTCGGGTTTGGCCATTTTACCGATGTCGTGGTAGTAGGCGCAAACGCGGATCAGTAGGGAATTTGCTCCAATAGCTTCGGCGGCATTCTGTGCGAGGGTGGCAACCATTAAGGAGTGATGATAGGTGCCTGGCGCTTGAATGGCCATTTTTTGAAGCAGTGGATGTCCCATATCAGAGAGCTCAAGCAACGTGATATCGGTTGTGATTTTGAACAACTTCTCGAAAACAGGAATCAGCAGAAGGGTGAGCGCGGTGGCGAGCATTCCGGATAGAATGGCGGCCACCATCTGTCCAATCAGTACCGGTATGACGGGCCGGTTTAGAATGGCGGAAACCAGGACGAAGAGTACTTTGACTGCACAAATCCATAGACCAGCTCGGAAGAGGCTCGCCCGGCGATGTATATTGCGAACCGAGCTGGTTGCCGTGACGGTAACCAGCATGCTGAGCGCAAAGACATTGAAGGACTGGTCGTAAAGAATGGCGAGGGCAAAGCTGCACCAGAATCCTAGTGTGATGGCGGCAATGCCGCCCAGCAGAATGCCGGCAAGTAAAACAGCTAAGGCACAGGGGGCCAGGAACATCAGCAGAGAGGGAGAAATAATCGTGTATTGAACGGATAGATACATCAGTAGGCGAGCAGAGCCGAGTGTGAAGAGGGAGAGAATCATCAGGAGTAGAAGTTTGTCCGGTTGACGCAACAGGGCGGAATTCCCCACTCGCAAGATAACGGCGCTTGCGATAAGTCCGGCGAGCAGGAGAATGCCATTGCCTAGAATTTCAAGGGCTTGTTCCCAAATGTCCTGATCTTTGACGCGTTGTTTTTCGTGTTGCGAGAGAAGGAGTAGAATTTGTTTGTTGGCGGAGTCTCCGGCGCGGGCAATCAGGGTGCCAGAAGGGTATTTTTGGATGACAGATTGGACTGAATTGGCTATTTTTTTCCGAGCGGAAGCCGTGGCCGGTTCGTCGTAGATCAGGTTGTCGACGACAAAGATGGGCAGTAATCGGTTTAGGAGCTTTTGCTGGGTTTTATCTTCAAAAATCCCGCTAATGGCCCAAACCGCTTGTTGAGTGGAAAAGATATCCTGCTGATAAACCGTGTGTTGCACTTCTATATCGGAAGTCTTGATGGTGAGCATTCTTTTTGAGTCGTCGCGAAATAGGGTGATGCGAGACTCGTCTGACATGATGCCGGAGTTCATGACGTTACTGATGGCTTGGGATAGCTTAAGCTTGGATGCCTGCAGTGTATTGGTTGGAAAATCGGCGATGAGTTCTGTGGCATCAACTTTGGATCCGAGCAGTAAATCATTTACGGAGTCGATGAGGATTTGCTGTTGATTGGTAGATGCAACAGCATACTGACCGACCTGCTCAAAGATGATATCCACCATTTTGGCCGCCCGATCCGCGGGGATGGGGTCAATGGAGAAAACCGGAGGGACCGAACTTGAGGCTTTATTTCTGCTCAGCAATGTTTCATAGATGTTTTCGCATTCAAAATTGACCGATGCAACGATGGTTGAGGGCACCTTCTGGCCTTCGGAAAGGTCGGGCGTTCGAACAATGCCGTGGCCGAAGAAGAGCCAGGTGACGAGCAGCCAGAGTAATAGACCGAGACCGACGGCTTTATAGGGAATATCCTGCTTGCGCTTAACTTCCGTTTTTCGCTCAGCAATTCCTTTTTTCTTTTCTTTAAATAGTTTTTTCACGGTACTTCTCCGTTAGGACACACTAGATCGATCGTTTAACCTGATAGGCTTCAATAATTTTCTGAACAAGTGGATGCCGTACTACATCGCGTTCAGAAAGGGCACAGATTTCCAACCCTTGGATATTTGCGAGGATGGTTTGGGCCTCAAAAAGGCCCGATGCTTTTTTATTCGGGAGGTCGATTTGAGTGAGGTCGCCAGTGATGGCGCATTTGGAATCGAATCCGAGGCGGGTCAGGAACATCAGCATTTGCTGGGGGGTTGTGTTTTGTGCTTCATCCAGAATGACAAAGGCATGATTAAGGGTGCGGCCGCGCATGTAGGCAAGCGGAGCCACTTCAATCGTGCCGCGTTCGATATATGCTTCAATGGCTTCCGAAGGAAGCATATCGTGCAGGGCATCGTAGAGCGGTCTTAAATAAGGGGCAACCTTCTGCTGAACATCACCCGGTAGAAAACCCAGGTTTTCTCCGGCTTCAATGGCTGGACGCGTGAGAATGATCCGGCTTACGTCCCCTTTGAGAAGCGTGGAGACCGCCATGGCCATAGCCAAATAGGTTTTTCCTGTTCCCGCAGGGCCCAGACCAAACGTGATGGCATGTTCACGCATGGCATTCATATAGATCTGTTGGCCGAGTGTTTTTGGAAAAATGGCCGGCTTTCTTGGGCTTACATCAATGCGAATACTGGTGAGTTTTTCGAATACATGGTCTTCGCCGCAATCGAGAGCGTCATAGGCATAGTTTACCGCATTTTGGTCGATCGGAATCTGGGTGCGAACTTTTCGTAGCTCTTCAATAAAGGTGGAAATTTTATCCGCGGGCCCTTTTGCTCCCTGAATGGTTACGATGAGATCGCGCAACAAAAGCTCCAGACAATGATCGTTTTCAATCCGATCAATGAGCGGTTCCATGAGCGCTCCGATTTCGCGGGCTTCACTGGCATTATCAAAATGTATTGTTATTGTGTTCATGCGAAAAAGGAAGGGGTTTGCCGAGGGGTCAAGACGCTATCCATGAAGCGTGCGTTGTTTCTGCCTAGGCGGCCGTCTCTTCTTGGAAGTCATTGCTGAAGTTAATGAGATTTTACACACCACGTCAACTCACATTTTGGGCATTCCAATGGTATAAAAAGTGCATTTATTTCTTAGGTTGGAATGAAAGATGCTTTATATGAATGTCAAATAGGATTGAAGTTTGAATGGGGTTTTGGGGGATTATAAAATGAAAAGAGCTGGGTGAATAGCCGAAGTGTTGTTGTCGGGTTTCCCCCATTAACGATCTTCGATTGCATTCCTTTGATCCGATCGCGAGAGCTTGCTGGTGCTCCGGTCTATATAAAGGAATAGGAAACGCTGGTTGGAGAGACTTCGCTCACCGTGCATCCATGGGCCATTGAATGGCAGTGAGTGGTTCATGAATCGGGATTTTTCCCCAGCATCATTGGGTCTCCGATTGATCCCTTGGGGATGGTCCCGCTGGAAATGGCACGAGCGGCGACCCCTTATGGCATTTTTTTAGCCGGCGTGCTGGTTTAAGGGAAAGACTCACTTAGGGTTCTTTTTTATCAAAACGTCTATTGGGATTAAGTCTAAATAGGTGTTTTGTGTTTAAAAGTGCTAATTTTATCTCAAAAAAACTTTTAATTTGGTCTGATTGTGGGAATATGCGTGGCTTTTACGGGGAGACACGAGTGTCGATGTGTGGAATAGGGATAATATTAGTATTTTTTAAAAATCCAGGGATATTTAACTTAGGAGTAGACTCAAATGAGTAAAAAAATGGTTACCATCGATGGTAATACTGCTGCGGCGCACATTGCGTATGCATTTTCCGACGTTGCGGCGATCTATCCGATTACGCCTTCATCCAATATGGGTGAATATTCGGAAGAATGGGCAAGTCAGGGCAAAAAAAACCTCTTCGGCAGAGAAGTTGATGTGGTTGCAATGCAGTCAGAAGCCGGTGCAGCCGGTGCAGTTCATGGATCGCTTAGCGCAGGTGCACTGACGACCACCTTTACCGCGTCTCAGGGTCTGCTACTGATGATCCCTAATATGTATAAGATTGCCGGCGAAATGCTGCCGACCGTTTTTCATGTGTCTGCCCGTTCTCTTGCGGCTCAGTCGCTCGCCATTTTTGGGGACCACTCTGATGTAATGTCCGTTCGTAATACGGGTTGGGCCATGACCGCTGCCAGCTCCATTCAGGAAACCATGGACATGGCGACGATCGCCCATTTATCCACATTGAATGCTCAGATTCCATTCCTGAACTTCTTTGACGGCTTCCGTACGTCTCATGAGCTTCAAAAAGTTGAGCAGATCGACTATGACGAGCTGAAAGATATGCTCGAACCGGAATACATTGAACGTTTCCGTGCTCGTGCCCTTAGACCTGAAAAGCCAACGATTAAGGTTGCTGCTCAGAACCCCGATGTATATTTCCAGGGCCGTGAGACCTCCAACAAATATTACGATGCCATTCCGGGAATCGTTCAGGATTATATGGACAAGTTTGCTGCCAAGTTTGGCCGTAAATACAATCTGTTTGACTATGTTGGTGTAGCCGACGCTGAAAAAGTGATCATTGCAATGGGCTCTGCCTGCGACACCATTGAGCAAACCATCGAAAAGCTCAATGAAAAGGGCGAAAAGCTAGGACTCATTAAAGTGCGTCTCTATCGTCCGTTCTCTGCCAAAGCATTCATTGGTTGCCTTCCAGAAACAGCCAAGAAGGTCATCGTTCTCGATCGTACCAAAGAACCTGGTGCACTCGGCGAGCCGCTTTATCTCGACGTGGTAACCGCGCTCGAAGGTCAAGGTCGCAAGATCATTGGCGGTCGTTATGGTCTTTCTTCCAAAGAATTCCTGCCCAGTATGGTTAAAGCAATTTATGACCACATCGACAACGGTGCATGGCATGGTTTCACGGTGGGGATTAATGACGACGTAACCTATCTTTCCATTCCGATTGGCGAAGAGTTCAGCATTGAGCCTTCCGACGTTAAGTCCTCCGTATTCTGGGGCTTTGGTTCTGACGGTACAGTTGGGGCATGTAAGAACACCATTAAAATTATCGGTGACAATACCGATATGACGGCGCAGGCATATTTTGTATACGACTCCAAAAAGTCTGGTGGGGTAACCATTTCCCACCTTCGTTTCGGAGAAAGTGCTGTAAACTATCCTTTCCTCATTCAGGATGCGGGCTATGTGGCTTGTCATAACGTTTCCTATATCGGCCGCTACGATATGCTCAGTACGATTGCGGAAGGCGGAACCTTTGTGCTCAACTCTGAAATCCCGACTGCGGAAGTGTTCAACCACCTCACGAAGGAAGAGCAGCAGATCATTATCGATCGTAAAATCAACTTCTATAATGTGAATGCACTGAAGATCGCAATCGATGTCGGCCTTGGTGGACGTATTAATACGGTCATGCAGACGGTCTACTTCAAGCTCTCTGGCGTGTTGCCGGAAGCCGAGTCGATTCAGCTGATTAAGGATTACGCGAAGAAGACCTTTGAATTGAAAGGGATGGATATCGTTGAAATGAACTGGAAAGCCATCGATGCGTCTGCCGCGGCCATCGAAAAGGTGGACGTTCCGACCAAGATTACAAAATCTTACGTACTGCCCGATCTGCTTCCTCCCGATGCTTCCGACTTCGCGAAAGATGTAATTCTTCCGACGATGATGCTGCGGGGAGACGATGTTCCTGTTTCGAAGATGACCTTCGATGGCACATTGCCCGTGGGAACCACCAAGCTGGAGAAACGCTGTATTGGTCCTCGTGTTCCAAAATGGCTCAGCGATAACTGCATCCAGTGTAACCAGTGCGTCATGGCCTGTCCGCACGCCGTTATTCGTGCGAAACAGCTCAAACCGTCCGAGCTCGAAAAAGCACCGGATTCCTTCAATACCATCAAGTCCAAGACCAAAAATGAAAATGACCTTGAATATAAAATTCAGGTTTATATCGAAGATTGTACCGGTTGCGGGGTCTGTGTTGAAACCTGCCCAGCAAAAACCAAGGCACTGGAATTCACTACATTGGATCTTGAGCGTGAAGCTGGCGAAGTGGAAAATACCTACTTCTTCGAAGAATTGCCCGATAACAACCTCGAAGGCGTGAATGTCAAGACGGTTAAAGGCATTCAGATGAAGAAGCCACTGTTTGAGTTCTCCGGTGCCTGCGCAGGGTGTGGCGAAACTCCATATATTAAGCTCGTTACTCTGGTTTGTGGTGAACACATGATCACCGCAAATGCCACGGGTTGCTCCTCCATTTATGGGGGTACGTTCCCAACCGTTCCATACTGCACGAACAAAGACGGTCGCGGTCCTGCTTGGGCGAACTCGCTCTTCGAAGATAATGCTGAATATGGTCTGGGCTTCCGTCTGGCCGTTGACAACAACCGTGCGCTGCTGCGCAATGCGGTTGCAGCGCTGCTCGAAGCGGGCACCAATGCCGATCTTACTGCTGCATTAAACAAAGCGGTTGAAATCTGTGTGGATAACGAACTGGGCGATGAAGCACTAGCCGCACAAAATGCAGCGAAGATTCTTCTGCCGACTGCGCTCGCTGAAGCCTCTGCTGATGTGGTTCCAATTGTCCGAAAGGTTATGGAACTGCAGGACTACTTCATCGACAAAGCCGTATGGATCTTCGGTGGCGATGGATGGGCTTACGACATCGGTTTCGGCGGACTCGACCACGTGGTTGCTTCTGGTAAAAATGTAAATATCCTCGTCGTTGACACGGAAGTTTACTCCAACACCGGCGGGCAGGCTTCCAAGGCCACTCCGATCGGTGCGGTAGCCAAGTTCGCAACCACCGGCATGCGTGCTGGGAAGAAGAACCTCGGCTTCATGTGCATGAGCTATGGAACCGTTTATGTGGCCGTCATCTCCATGGGTGCTAACCGTACTCAGACGCAGAAAGCCATTCAGGAAGCGGTGGCCTACAATGGTCCGTCCATCATCATCGCCTACGCACCGTGTATTGCACATGGTATCGACATGATGAAAACGCAGACCATTGCAAAGAATGCCGTTGAATGTGGCTACTGGCCGCTCTATCGCTACAACCCGTCTCTTGAAGAAGGGAAGAAGTTCTCGTGGGATGCCCGTCCTCCGAAAGGCGACTTCCAGGCCTTCATCCGCAACGAACGTCGGTATACGACGCTCCTTAAAACCGCTCCGAACGAAGCGGAAGAGCTCTTTGCTCTTGCGGAAAAAGATGCCAAGAAGCGTTGGGACTTTATGCAGGCCGTTGGCCCGCTGATGTAATCCCACTCTTCGGAGTCTAAGAAAAGCCCGTCGTTTTCGACGGGCTTTTTTTGTCTGGCAATGCCGATTAGCCGTATACGTCTTTTCGAGCACCCCCTATCCAGACTCTGCAGATAAGATAAAATACCGACTTCAATTACCAATAGGAGTCGTTCATGTTTCACATGAATCAAAATCTAAAAGTCGTGCTGGCGGTTGAGCCAGCAGATCTTCGTAAAAGTTTCAATGGTATACGATTGCTCGTAATGAACTGGGAGAAATTCCGGAGGATGGGGCGATGTTTGTCTTTTCAAATCGCGCGCGAACTCGAATCAAGGTGCTCTGTTTTGATGGAACGGGTTGTTGGGTTTCTGTAAAGCGTCTCGAGCGGGGAACATTTAGTTGGCCGAAGAGTGCTGCGGAGGATAAAATGACGCTTAAACCTGAAGCGTTATCGCTGCTTCTTGATGGTGTGGATCTGCGCGGACCGCGCCTACGCCCTTGGTATCAACGTTGAAATAATGCATAAATATGCAAGATTTCGCTAATCTTTTTCAATGCATCCTGTATAATACACGGCATGCATCTCTCGGGGAAAAAATTTGATCAGCTACAGGAAACGTGTGCGACTCAGTGCGCGGAAATCTTCCAGCTTAAAACGGAGATCATGCTCCTTCGGGAGAAGGTTCAGTATCTGTTGAAAAAGCTATTTGGCCGCAGCTCGGAAAAGGGTAGACTGTAAATCAAACTGTCCATTTTTCTTTTCTAACCTCATGCCACTAGCTCCTGAATGAACCGTTTTTCCGGGGGTAGTTGTTGATCCAATCTTCGATGGCTTGGATCTGCTTGCGGGTATATTTGGAGATGTCGCATCCCTTGGGGATAAAACGCCGGATGATACGGTTGGCGTTCTCGTTGCTCCCTCGCTCCCAGGAGGAAT
>JBAHZU010000034.1:0-5457 GCA_037132875.1 Pontiella sp. | reverse complement strand
GGTGTCGATAAGTTAAATACGCTGTAATATTGACCGCCCAAGATGGTTTTGGTCTGCTCTGCGGAATTCGAAAGGGAAACATGTTTAATAACGAACCTAGAAATATTGGCAGCATGGTGGGACTGACCCCGTCGGTTAAGTTTTTGTTGATGGTGAATATCGCCGTCTTTGTTTTGGATTATGTCCTTGGTATTCCAATTTTTGATGGACTTTCTTTGCAGGCAGATTGGTATCGCACGCCCTTTGGGTTTGGGCAGTTATTTACCTATATGTTTATTCATTCAACCCCGATGCACCTCTTCGCAAATATGCTCGGCCTATTTTTTATTGGGCCGACGGTGGAGCGGACCATGGGCGCATACAAGTTTTACATTCTCTACTATGTAAGTGGCATCATCGGCGGACTGGGTTGGTCGCTGATTGCTGGTCCGAACGGTCTGAGCTGTGTGGGTGCTTCCGGATCGGTGATGGGTATTCTCGGTGCTTTTGGGGCCTTCTATCCCAATGCCAAACTGCTGCTTTGGTTCATTATTCCTTGCCGCGCTTGGATGCTGGTTGTTGGGCTGGCGATTTGGGAACTACACGAAACCATCAGCACACCCTACGTCGGTGGCATTGCTAACGCGGCCCACCTCATGGGAGGTATTGCCGGCTGTTGCTATGCGCTCACGCTAAAATATCCGCAGCGTTTTCAAAAATTTAAATCGAAACTTCCAGGGGTTGGAAAGCGTGCGCCGCAAACCCGTCCTGCTCCCAAACCAGAACGACTCTCGAAAGAAGAGATCGATGCCATTCTCGATAAAATCGGAAAAGAGGGGATGGGAGCCCTTTCACCGCGCGAACGGGAACTGCTCAAACGCGCCACGCGCAGGTGAAAATCTAAATCCCGAAGAGGGTCCCCATGAATTTCTTCGGGCTTAGGTGTTCTTTTTCTCCAGCCCTTTGATTTGGTCGCGGAGGGTGGCGGCGCGTTCGAATTCCAATTTTTCGGCGGCTTCCACCATTTCCTGCTGGAGCTGATGGATGATTTCTCCAACGCTGTAATCGGCGGTATCTTCCGCCACGGCGGCTTCCACGGTTTCCTCGGCGGTTTGATAGATGGTCTGCAGGCTGTCCTGAATCTCTTTCTTGATGGACTGCGGAACCAGGCCATGCTCTTCGTTATAGGCCCGTTGCTTTTCGCGGCGGTGATCGCATTTATCCATCATACGCTGCATGGAATTAGTGATCTTTTCTGCATACATAATAACGAGCCCGTCGATATGACGCGCCGCGCGGCCAGCCGTTTGGATCAGCGATGTTTCGGAACGCAAAAATCCTTCCTTATCGGCATCCAGAATAGCCACCAAAGAAACCTCCGGCAAATCCAACCCTTCGCGTAGCAGGTTGATGCCGATGAGACAGTCGACTTTTCCGTTGCGCAGATCCCGCAGAATATCCACTCGTTCAAGCGCACCAATATCGGAGTGTAGATAGCTGACCTTCAGCCCTGTTTTTTCTAAATATTCCGTTAAATCTTCTGCCGTTCGTTTCGTCAGTGTGGTGACTAAGGTGCGTTCGCCACGCTCCGCTCGGATGCGGATTTCCTCCATCAGATCATCGATCTGGTTTTTGAGCGCCCGCAGCTCCACTGGCGGGTCAATAATGCCGGTCGGGCGGATAATCTGTTCCACCGGAACACCGCCGTGCTCCTTTTCATAGGGGCCGGGCGTGGCGGAGAGGAAAATGATTTCGTTGGTAACCCCCATGAACTCATCGAAGTCCATGGGGCGGTTATCCAGCGCGGAGGGCAGGCGGAAGCCGTGGTCAACCAAGGTGCGCTTGCGGGCTTGGTCGCCATTATACATGCCGCGGACCTGCGAAAGCGTAACGTGCGATTCGTCGATAATGGTTAGAAAGTCGTCGGGAAAATAGTCGAGTAAGCACTCCGGCCGCAAACCCGCATCGCGGCCAGCAAGGTGGCGGGAATAGTTTTCAATGCCCCCGCAGAAGCCAATCTCCTTCATCATTTCCAAATCATATTCTGTACGCATCTTCACGCGCTGCGCTTCAATCAATCGGTTCTCCCGTTCAAAAACGCCCACCTGCTCTTTCATTTCGTTCTTAATGGAGACCAAGGCCGCATCGATCTTGGTTTGCGGCATCACAAAGTGTTTGGCCGGAGAGATCATCATGTGTTCATAGGTTTCGAGCGTGTCGCCGGTGAGCGGGTCGATCTTTTTGATGGCATCAATTTCATCGCCCCAAAATTCAAGGCGAATGCCATAGTCTTTGGCGTAAGATGGAAAAATATCCAGGGTATCGCCGCGCACCCGAAAGCGACCGGGCCCGGGTTCGTAGTCGTTGCGCTCGTATTGAATATCCACCAGTTTTTTAAGGATGGCATCGCGGTTGGCAGATTCCCCGACCTCGGCACTGAGCACCATGGCTTTATAATCTTCCGGCGATCCCAAACCATAAATGCAGGAAATAGAGGCGACGATAATGACATCGTCTCGGTTCAGCAGGGCATCTGTGGCGGCCAGACGCAGACGCTCGATCTCTTCATTGATGGAGGAATCCTTTTCAATGAAGGTATCGGTCTGTGGAATATAGGCCTCGGGTTGATAGTAGTCGTAGTAGGAAACAAAGTATTGCACCGAGTTGTTCGGGAAAAAGGATTTGAGCTCGGCATAGAGCTGGGCAGCCAATGTTTTATTGTGTGAAAGCACCAGCGTGGGGCGACCATGCCGCGCAATGGTGTTGGCCACGGTGAAGGTCTTTCCGGAGCCGGTGACCCCTTCCAACGTCTGGAGCTTTCGATGTTTGGAAAGTCCTGCGCACAGTTTTTCAATCGCCTCGGGTTGATCCCCCGTCGGTACGAAATTGGCTACTAATTGAAAGGTGTTGTCCATTGGAAAGAGAGTATACCCGTTGCCTTTATAATAAAGCAAAACGAGGAGAATTGATGAGGCGTCCGAACGTCGAATGAACCTATTGGATGGGCCGTTCTTTACACAGACCGTAGAACCCAACAGATCTCGACCCCCTTTTAGAGGTGCAGCAATCAGGTTCGTGGATTGACCCAGACCTCATCCTCGATTCCAGCAAGCTTGGAGGCATAGCGGGAGAGGACAAAGAGGGTGTCGGAAAGTCGGTTGAAGTAAGCGAGAAGCAGGGGATTTACTTCCGCGGTATCGCGCAGGCTGACCAAGCGGCGTTCCACTTTTCGGGAAGCGGCCCGGGCCACATGCAAGTGGGCCGCCGCTTTTCCTCCGGCAGGAAGAATGAAGCTCGTAAGCGGAGTGAGTTCTTCTTCGATATCATCGATCAGTTCTTCCAGCTGGGTGATGTTGCCCGCGGTGATAAAGGGCAGGCGGTCATCATTCCCAATGTTTGTAACTTCAGAGCCAGCCACCAGTAGCAGGCTCTGAAAATTCTTGAGGATGCCATTCAGTTGCGGATCGGAAATGTAGGCGCGGGCCAAGCCGATGGCCGAGTTGCATTCATCAATCGAACCTTGCACTTCCATCTGCGGATCATTTTTTGGAACACGTGTTCCGTCAAAACGCCCCGTTTCCCCTTTGTCGCCCGTTTTTGTGAATATTTTCGGCATTATAAATCTCCTAATTCTTTTCGGATGAGATGAATGAGCATGGCTGTGCAGACATCCTTCTGCAGAGCAAAGGAATTCATAGATTCTATCGATGTGGTCGAGCAAGGCGAGCGCGTTGTGCGGGAAACCGAGGGCTCCGGGTCGCACTTGCGCACGATGCGGGTCGGCGGCGGAATGGGTGGTGGCGAAGTAGCTGCTTCGGCCCAATGCAGCTATGGCGCAGGTCGGACGGATGAATAATCAGATGATACGGCTTCTGCAGATCTGAAGTTTCCATCCGTTCGTTGAGGTCTAAATCGGAATGAAATAATGTGGAGTGCTCAACTTTTTTTTTGCGCTTGTCTATATGTAGGAATTGGAGGATTTAATTAGCACTACTTGGTCGGTGGATAGCATTTGATTAGAAGGAAGTATGTCTTTTCTTTCTTATCTCTAAATCTTATGAAAAATAAGCTGACCAATGGTCGGCACTTGCACTGACTTTATTGATTCGGCACTTAAATGTTGTGATAGGCGGCATAGCTGATATGGGGATCTCCAAAGTAGCTAGCCATCCGCTTCGGGGAATGTTCGAGCAACTTCATATAGCCCAAAGTTTCTTTCTCGTTCGGGCTGGTGCGACCGTTGTGATCTTGTGTTTGAGGTCCGCATTGAGCCGCTCATCGGGATTATGCGCTTCCCCCCGGATTTAGAACCAGTGGTTAAGATGTAATTTGGATCTCATGATGCTCCTTTATATTTTGTGGGTGCGTCCATGCACTCCGTCGGATAAAGAAATTCCACGAAATCAAAAATATGTATATATAATTGCCGCGCAACGGATTGCTTGATCCCACTGTTGGGGAAAGAAAGAAAAATCTCCCTCTTGATAAAACCCATATGTAATTACATTGTATCCCCATTAAAACGTCAATAGTACAAATTGGAAATTCACGAGGAATCCGAATTCCGAAGCCTGTTTTTGAACAATGTGGGTTCAAAGATGAAGTTGAGATGGAGGTACATCATCATCAATTGATTATTCGCTCATCACAGCAGCCTCGTGAAGGATGGGCAGCAGCGTTTAAATCAATGGGAAACCATGGTGACGACAAACTGCTTGATCCATCACCCGTCACGACTGATTGGGATGAAAATGAATGGGAATGGAAATGAAGCGTTTTGATGTCTATCTTATTTCGCTTGATCCAACAGTGGGACATGAAATCAAAAAGACGCGACCATGTCTGATCATTTCCCCCGATGAAATGAATGATAATATTTCCACAATTATCGTTGCCCCAATGATTTCAAAAGGCATAAAATACCCGACACGAGTTGCTTGCACCTTTCAGGGGATTCGGGGGCAAATAATTTTGGATCAAATTAGAACCGTCGATAAGAGACGCTTAATCAAACGTCTTTGGAAAATATCATCACAAGCATAAAGTTACGTTCTTGATGGTTTAGCTGAAATATTTGCTCAATAAATCCCCAACAATAATAGGGATGGTGGTGATTGAGGAACGAAGATCACGGCCATCCCTGGTTCATGAAGCCGGTGTTCGGCCGATCCGTTAAAAAGGCGCTCTTTTTGAGCGCCTTTTAACGTTCGCGATGCGGAGGTGGGGTGGTTTTTGTCGATTTCACGAGGGACGAGCATGTGGGATCTTTGTTCGGGGGAACCGTTGATCGGCTAAGAGGTTGTCGAATCGTGCGGTATACCAAATTTGTTCGCTATAGTTTAACATGGTAACTCTGGCCTCGTTAGGGTATCCGGTCGCTTTGTTGTATGTTTTATACCGTGTGTATTAATGTCAGAAGGTGCTGTTTGGGTTGCTTTGCGGAACGTAAATAAAGGATTGACCGGATGAAACAGAATT
>JBAHZU010000110.1:0-7004 GCA_037132875.1 Pontiella sp. | reverse complement strand
TGAATTGCTTTAGGGGAATGCGGTTCCCCTTGCGGCCTGCAGATTACCCTGTGTACGCTTAACCTTCTTTGTTCACTTGCTTTCGTAAGCTCCGCCGAAAGCTCAACACTCGGTACGCCGTGAGGAGCTTAACTCACGACGGCGGGGACTTTCTCCCCGCCAGATAAATGCGCCGGCGTGGCGCACTAACGTTAAGCGTCACCCTGAGCGCGGTGGAGCAAGCGATAGGGTGAACGCTCTGGTTGGAATTTAATTTTTTAGTCTTGAAGCGGGAATGGTTTCATTTTTATAGAATAATCATCCAATGGGTCATAATATGCCTTTCCGGAACTTATGATATTTGTCGTTATATCGTATGATCGTGGAATTCGCTTAAGAAATGGATATTCTTTCATTTCATATGTAATACTGTGGTTCCTCCAGATCCCACTTTCTTTTTTGATGAAGAATGCTGTATTTGATGTGGTTTTACCGCTTAGTTTCTCTTTAACCTTTCTATCTGCTTCCTCGGCGCTTTCTCCGGTCGTATACAAAAGAAACATAAATTCTTCATGGGCGGTTTTTACGCCAATCGACAAGTAAACTAAGGTGTGCCTTAACTCCTTCAGATTTCGCTTCTTTTCTTTCATAGATACTTGAAAATTCTCATAATCTTTCTGTGTTGAAATCATTAAATCTGGCCACATATCCGCTGAGTATAGAGACTTGAATTTCTCTAGAGACAGAGATGGTAATTCAGAATTAACTCTCATTACCTGCCCCCATGCAGGAGAATTATTGGTTTCGGTTAATTCACCCCAATCAAATAATATATGGCTACGCTCTGTTGCCATTTGAAATTCCGAAACTTGTTCAAAATATCTAACAGTAGTCCAGTTGTCTGCCAGCGAATTTAAAGAAGATGCAAGTAAGATGGCTATGAATATAAGTTTTTTCATATTATGCTTCTCCAAACTTCTTTATGTTGCCCGAAATCGACTTGCTATTTGAGGTGTTTTCAAAGGTGTATGAGTCATCAACAAGCGTCCATTGGCTCCCGAATGCACTGGCTTGGATTTCATAATTTGCAACTAGATCAGAGTTCGAGACCGTGCCGGTAGCATCTAAAGATCCTGTTTCTCCGTTTGTGGTTAATGCTATTTGGGCCGTTCCGCTAATAGTTGTCCCCCCTGACAGAGTTATTTTAAGAAGATTTCCAGCTACCGCTGCAACAGCACCAACCCCCACCGTTGCTGATGCATCTGCACTTACTTCAAGCGTCCCAGGCGTTGCAATAGAAGGATCAATTGTACCGGAACCTGAAACTCCCGCTGAAATATCCGTTGCTGAAACGGTAAATTGCATAGTGACTCCGGGAACCCCGGGAATGGGCGCAGGAATCACAGGAATATTAACTTCAAAATCAGTGAATTCTGCGGTCATGTTTGCGGAAACATTTGCATAGACACCTGCGGCGCTTCCATTGTTGTATTTGTCGACTAGCTTGAACTCTCCGGTTATTTTACCAGAAACAGAAGAAACCCGATCTTCTCCTGTTATTTTTTTAAGAGCTGATTCAACGGAATCAGTGACTTTTTTGAAGTAACCTGCGTCCGAATCAATATCAATTTCAACCTTTGCTTCATCGATCACTTTAACGGTTAGTAATTTAGAGTCGCTACAATCACCTGAATCATCTTTTACTGTTGCGGTAATGCTCTTGTCTGCGGAACCGGAAAATGAAGCCGTATAGTCTCCTGCGCTAGCAGTAACGCCTGCTGACCATGTTGGGTAACTAGACCCGATAGTCCCTGCCGTGGTAATTGTGATGTCTGCCGTTCTAGCTGACCCGCTTGAGACCATAACTAAAGTTGATGTACTTTTACGAGTGCCAGCTGTTGTACTCGTATCAACCGCTTCTATTGTTAAAATTTGAGGTTGATCTGCTTGAGGCAAATTGCATCCAGCCAACGTCACTTTTGATGCAGCGATTGCAATGATAAATATTGCGTATTTCTTTTTCATATTTCTCCTTTTTGATTTCATCACGGTAGAGCCGCCCATTGCTGGGCGCCCCCCATACAGATCCCTGCGGGTAGACTGTAAATCAAACTGCCCATTTTTCTTTTCTAACCTCATGCCACTAGCTCCTGAATGAACCGTTCTTCCGCGGTTTCAAAATTCAATATTTTCCGGGGGTAGTTGTTGATCCAATCTTCGATGGCTTGGATCTGCTTGCAGGTATATTTGGAGATGTCGCATCCCTTGGTGACAAAGTTTTTTGTGGTGCTGATGCTTTTGGGAGAAATTGTTGGGTGTGATCCGCTCGGAATCAGATGCAGACAAGGAGAGCCGAATGCAGGCATCCATGATTTCGGCAGGCAAGGCTCTTAGGGCTGCTGAGATATTTCCGCCTCAAACAGGATTTCAGGATTTTGAGGATGGCAGGCCAGATCTGTGGGGTGTTTTCATGCGTTTAGAGTATGTGAACGAAAAGTCCACTTTGCGTTCGGCTGGACCTGATAAAATGCATTACACTGAAGATGATTTGGTCGTTGAGTATTAGTCGGACTCGCTCCGTCCGGCGGGGCACAGAGGGAGAGCGGAAAATAATCCCGCCTAATAATTGCTCGGAGTAAAAAATGAAAATAATTCTAAATGTAGTTTTGTTATTGTTGTTGGGAGCTATCACTGCCTGTGAATCAAACGAGTTTAAAAATTGCGGACCCATGGAGGCCGACTACTATTTGTCTTCTACAGAAAGAGAGTCGCTAGTAAAAAAGTCGCAAAAAGGGAATGCCGATGCAACATATAAACTGGCACTCAATGAAATATATTTTGGCCAGCGTTCTCAAGCCCTTACGTGGTTTCAGCTTGCGTGCAAGCTGGGATACAACCGTGAAGATAGTCTTTATCTATCAATTTTCGAGCAAATCGAAAAAGACTCGGTAACGGGATCAGAGTCCCAGCCAAAGTCAACCGATAATTTATGAGATGGTTTTAGGCATGACGGAACGGTCTCCGCTGAAGAGCGGTTTTTAAATGAACATCTTATTTGCAGGGATTCCGGGGTTAGCTGGCGGCTGAATTTGTCGGCTGGAAGTTGCGGTGACAGACCGGGCTCAAGGGGCCCCGCTCGCTGCTGACTGGTATGACGAGATATCGCTTCTCCATGGCCGGAGTCGTATCAGAGTCCCTTAGAGCAGTGTCCTCCCCAAAAGGCGGGGGAGCGGAGCGGCCCGGAAGCAAGGATTCCAATGCGTTGATGGGTCAAATTCGATTAGAGCCCTAGCAATTGGATGGCCATGCCCGAGAGGCAGACGGCGGCCCCGGCGAGGGCGTGGCTGAATCGTTCCAGAGTTTGGAACTTGATGAACCGAACAACGCCCCAGATGGATAGGGCCACAACGGTGAGCATGGTGCCAATGGTGGCCACGGCAAAAACGCCGGCAACCAGTAGCATGCCAGCCACGCTATGTTCGGCGGCGGGATACATGATGAGCGGAATTAGGGGCTCGCAGGGGCCGAATACAAAAATGGTAAAGAGTATCCAGGGAGTTGCGGTCCGTTTTTTCGTACCATGCGGGTGGGCGTGTTCCTGATGGTGTGCATGGGGGTGCGTGTGCATCACATTATCGGCATGCACGTGTGCGTGGGTATGCGATTTGTTTTTGATGGCGCGGTGCACGCCCCAGATAAAATAGGTGACTCCAAAAATAATCAACATTTGGGCGGCCAGATTGCCGCGCCAGGCTTCGACCGCCTCTATTTTGCCGATCGCCATCCCCATGGCGGAGCCAATCAGGCCGAGGGCAATGGAGCCGATCACATGGCCTAGGCCACAGAGAAAGGTGATCCACATGGTTTTGGTCAAGGACCACTGCCGCGCTTTGCTCATGACAATGAAGGGCAGGTAGTGGTCGGGGCCCATCAGGGTGTGGACGAGCCCGATCAGGGCGGCGGTTCCGGCTAAGATGGGAATGGCTTCGGTCATAAGTGAAATGACTTTGCCTATTGGCCTGTCGAAAGTCTACCGCATAATTCACTCGGCGCGATGCGGGAATAAATTTAAGTTCGATGCATGTTAGCTCCCATTCCAGCGCGTATTGGTTTGATTACGGACCTCCATTTCGATGGAGGTGCGCCGGCCTCGAACCGTTTATATGAAAAGGTTGCGGTGCTCAATGCTGGCGGTGTTGAGACGCTGGTTGTGATGGGCGATCTGGTGAATGGCACTTGTGCCGAGCATGCCCAACAGATGCTGCGGGAGGTTTCCGCGCTGTGCGAGACCTTCAAGGGGACGATCTATTTCATGCCCGGCAATCATGATCTGGATCATCTATCCAAGGCGGAGTTTTATACGGCATTGGGTCATGTTGGCCATCCCTCCCGTTTTGATTTTGAGGTTGGGGGCTATCGTTTTATTGGCATGGATTGCAACTTTTCTCCGGACGGAACGGAATACGAGCGAGGCAACTTTCATTGGAAGGAATCTGCCGTGCCCGAGGAGCAACTCGACTGGCTGAGCGAGCGATTGGCGGCCTCGGTGTTGCCGGTGATTGTGATCAGTCATCAGCGGATTGATAAAAAAACAAAGTTTGCCGTCTGCAACCATGTTGACGTGCAGCATGTGATCGCGCTTTCCGGCAAGGTGACGGCGGTTTTTCAGGGGCATCTGCATGAAGACGATTGGGTGCAGATGAATGGAACGTCTTATTATTCCTTAAGTGCGCACGTGGATAATGCGGGTCCTGCGGTGCTGGAGTTGACGCCCGGAGGCGTTCGCCTTATTCGTGCGTTCCAAGCTTTGGAAGGGGATGAATGATGAGTACCTGCGATTTGCACCATCATGATTTCCTGGGTACGAACCAGCAGGGTGAGCGGCGAGTGCTGATCGTGCTCGTGCTGACCCTTGTGACGATGGCGATTGAAATTGCGGCTGGGTTTGCTTTTAATTCGATGGCACTCACGGCCGATGGCTGGCATATGGGCACGCATGCTGCGGCTTTTGGGATCACTATTTTTGCCTATCACTATGCGCGGAAGCATGCCAAGAATCCGCGCTTTAGCTTCGGCACGGGGAAAGTCAGTGTGCTCGGTGGTTTTGCGAGTGCTGTTGCACTGGGTGTTGTGGCCGTGTTGATGTCCATTGAGTCCATTCATCGCATTATTTCACCGCAGGAAATTCGCTTCAACGAAGCCATCTGGGTGGCGATCATTGGCCTGATCGTGAATCTGGTTTCGGCCTATCTCTTGAAGAGCGAGCATCAGCATCATCATGGTGGACAGGATCATGGACCTGGTCATCACGAGGATCATAATTTAAAAGCAGCCTATTTTCATGTGCTTGCCGATGCCACGACCTCCATTGCGGCCATCATTGCGCTTGTTTTTGGGCGGATGTTCGGTTGGACCGTGCTTGATCCCATCATGGGCATTGTCGGCTCGTTGGTGATCACAAAGTGGGCCATTGGCCTGATGAAAGAAACCAGCGCCCTTCTGCTTGATGGGAGTGTGGATGCGGCCTTTCGGGAAAAAATTCGTGCGGCGGTAGAGGCCGAGCCCGATCTGTGCATCACCGATTTGCATGTCTGGGCCGTGGCACCCGGCCACCATGCGGTGATTCTTGCGGTGCAGACCTCCAACCCTTGGAAGCCCGATGCCGTGAAATTTTTGTTGGAAGACATCGGCGATTTGGTGCACGTCAACATTGAGGTGCATCAAACATGAAGCGCTTTTTCAGATCGGTCATCGCCCTGCTTTCATTAACCATTTTGGCATTTGTGGGCGGCACCGTTTTCTACGGCACCAAAACCGTGCATGATTTGCTCGTCGGCAGTGAGGAGCTCAAACAGGCCATCACAAAGCTTACGCACGAGGATCAGATTGGCTTTGCCAAAGTCCTGAAGCAGGAAATGCGCGAGGGTCGACTGTTTACCACCATTCAATTTGTGGAAACGGCGCGCGACGATATGCTCAACCGCGTGCTTGAAAAGGAATATGAAATTGAAGGCGATGTTATTTATTTCGATGCCCTCATCGTCACCTTTTCAGATCAGGCGGTCATGGATGGAACAACCCGCTCGCTCTATCTCTGGCGCCGGGTCTATGGTGAAACCATGAGTCCGGCCGAAGGCTTCGATATTTCAACACCCGGCACCCATCCCGAGCGCTATGCCGACCTGCTGCGAAATCTGAAGCAATCCGAACAAGACCTGTTTTGGGAATCCATTTGGGACTTAGCCAACAATCCGGAGGCCCTGCGCGACTATGGCGTGAAGGCCATTTATGGCAACGCGGTTTATAAGCGCCTGCGCCCCGGCCTCATTTATGTTTTCAAAATCGGTGCCAACGGCCAAGTCTATCCTGAAACGGTGCTGGATATGTAATCCTGTAATCGGTGGACATTCCAAGGGTTGGAAATCGCGGTTGTTTAAGCGTCGGGTTGCCACTGAAGAAAATCTTCGAAAGATGAAGGCTTCATTTTTAGACGAGGGCTGCACCGCTTGCCGCAGGGCCTCCTTTTTCGGATGAAGCGGGAAAGAGGTGGGCCGCGTATGGTAAAGGCTTGAGAAGCGATTTCTCCCCCCGTTCTGGACGCGCCCTCCCGAGAGGCATCCTCCCTCGGGAGTCGGCATTTATGCCGTCAGGACTCCTGTCTCGTAGCGGCACACCCCTGCATTTTTTAGGTTAATGAATCGGAAGATCATTTTGGGGGATTTTCCCCAGTTCCAGTTCCTGTTTCTGTTGGATGATGGGAATCATGACGGCCGTTAGCAGGTTAAGGTAGGATGAGGCCATCCATTCCACGGATTTGGATCCGTCGTAGTTGGCATAGAATTCCGAAGAGTAGCCGGTGGGTGTTTTAAGGGTGTACCCGCCCAGGTATAGATTGGTCCACGTTTGGGTCATCATCTCCATCATAAATTCCATTTCGGGTTGCTGCTGTGCATGAATCGCGAAGGTTAAGACGTCGCGATAGGTTTGCACCAAGCGCGGCGATAGAAATTCGATGGCACTGGTTT
>JBAHZU010000089.1:0-9530 GCA_037132875.1 Pontiella sp. | reverse complement strand
AACCTGCTCTTTGTTCGCACGGCCGACGATAAGGCGATGGAGCAGATTGCCCAAATTGTGAAAGATTCTGATCGGCCGGTACCCTCGGTCTTGTTGGAGATGAAGGTTTTGTCGGTGAATCTGAATGACCAGTTTGATTCGGCCTTCGATATCAATTATATCAATTCCAGTTCCTCCCAAACGGGGCCCGATGACGGCCTGAATCTGAATCCGCTCGATGCCGTATCCTCGGTGGTGGGGAGTCCATTGCTCGGCATGGGAACGGGCTCGGTGCTCGATAACAGCGCCTTGGTCTTCCAAGGATTGAGCGACAGTCTGCGCGTTCGTATTCAGATGCTAGCGCAGGAGGATAATCTGAAGACGCTGGCCACGCCCATGTTGATGGCGGCGAATAACCAGCCGGCGAGTCTGTTTATTGGAGAAGAGGCGGTGCTGACGGTGGGGTATAGTGCGAGCACGATTCAGTCGAGCGATAGCAGTGGAACCGTGATTAATAATCAGGTGCTGGAACCGCAAACGGAAATACGGGAAATTGGAAATAAACTGACCATTCTGCCCTCCATCAATGCGGACCGTTCGGTGGTGATGCGGTTGGTGCACGAAAATTCAACGCTCAAAGTAGATGGCGGACGAATCTCGTTGATCGTGGGCGATAATCTCCAAGAGGTCACGATCGATACGGTGGACACCTCCACGCTGGAAGGCACGGTGTTGGCGCAGGACGGACAGACCATTGCGGTGGGCGGTATGATGCGTACGATCTTTACGGATAGTGAGCAGAAGGTGCCGATTTTGGGGAATATCCCCTTCTTGGGTATGCTCTTTAAGACCAAGTCGACCCAGGAATCGAAAACCGAATTGGTCTTGCTGATTACGCCGCATGTGCTCAGTGCTCCGCAAGAGGGCGCGGCCGTGACGGAGAGACGCATGGAAGCATTGATGCTCGATACGGACGACCTGAATCTCCACCGTAGATTTAAAGATAAATACGGGAAAGCCGAACCCAAAGCCGACGAGGAATAACGCCCCGTCTACCCTTTTGGATCCATACGATGGAACCGTTGGATCTCCTTGATCGATCCCCTTGAATAAAGAAGGAATATAAAATGAAGAATGAAAATACCTCCTCGGGCGAGGCCCTCGCTCCGGTTATCGCCCAGCTCAATGAAATTGTGTTGGATAAAGAAGAACAGATTAAGCTGGCGCTGACCTGCCTGCTGGCGCGGGGTCATCTCCTGATTGAAGACCTTCCCGGGCTGGGAAAAACCGTGCTTGCCCACACTCTTGGGCACACGCTGGGCCTGCAATATAAGCGCATTCAATTCACCAGCGATCTGCTGCCGGGCGATATTATTGGGTGCTCGATTTATGACCGCAACAAGGGGGAGTTTGTCTTCTCCGAGGGGCCGGTATTTACTCAATTGTTGCTGGCCGATGAAATCAACCGCGCCACGCCTAAATCCCAGAGTGCGTTGCTGGAGGCCATGGAAGAGCGTCAGGTGAGTATTGATGGGAAATCCCGCGATTTACCTAAACCCTTTTTCGTGATTGCCACGCAGAATCCCTCGGAGCAAATCGGCACCTTCCCGCTTCCAGAATCGCAGCTCGACCGGTTTTTGATGTGCATTTCCATGGGCTATCCCAATCGGGATGCCGAAATGGAATTGTTCCGCGGCAAAGACCGACGGCAGTTGCTCGAAGAATTGACGCCGATGATGGATCCCGCGCGCTTGGAGTGTCTGCAACTGGAGGTTGAAAAAGTGAAACTTTCCGAGGCGGTGTTAGATTATCTGCATCGCATTCTTGATTTCACCCGCAACTCGGAACTCTTTCATCAAGGCCTATCCACCCGCGCCGGGCTCGGATTGTTGCGCGCGGCCCAAGCGTGGGCCTTTTTGCACGGGGAAGAGACGTTGGTTCCGGGGGATATTCAGAAGGTCTTGCCGTCGGTGGCTGGGCATCGCTTGATCCCTGTTGCGGGTCGCATGACGGCGGCACAAGTGGGGGAAGCCATTCTCTCTCGGGTGGATATCGACTAGAGCACCGCCGCTGATCGAGCCGGGCCTGCTGAAGGGTGACGTTCATTCTTTGGGCCGGCTACGGTTCGATGGGCATGATGTAAAATCTGGAAATAGAAGAAATAAATGTCTTTTCTAAATAAAAAAATTCTAAACTACACGATCGGGCGGAAGCCCGCGGAAGCGAAGGGGGGTAAGATGAGCATGCGTCTGACTCCTTCGGGTTGGGGGTTCTGCGGACTGATGGGGTGTGTTTTTCTCTTGTCCATCAACTTCAGCAATAACCTAATTTTTGCCATGACCTTTCTATTGGCTGGCATTGCGATGGTGGGGGGATACCATACTCGGAGCAATGTGAAAGGATTGGTGCTTGGAGAATGGCGCAGTACACCGGTCTTTGCTGGACAGGATGCCGTGTGCCGCTTGTCGGTGGGAAATCCGAAGCCGAATCCGCGTCATGGGCTTTTGGCCGCTTGTTCGGAACCGTTCCAAAGCGTGGAAAAACAGCTTCCCGGCGGTGAACAAACAGAATTGATTTTGAAGCGTCCCGCCCCGCAACGCGGGAGGTTACCTTCGGTTCGGGCCCACCTCCAGAGTAGTTTTCCACTGGGTATTTTTCGGGCTCAACTCGTTTCGGGCTCACTCCCGAGTGGCCTGGTTTATCCGGCGCCGGTGGGCGATCAACCCGTTTCAGATCAGCCGGTCGGACGCGAGGCTCATCTCCGGGCCGAATCGGGAAACTATACCGATATGCGCCGCTATGCCGCAGGCGATCCGCTCTCCCATATTCATTGGCAGGCGCTGGCCCGCTTTGATGAGCTCTATACCAAGGAATTTGATGGGGCTGAAGGACTGCCCGCACTTTGGCTGCGTTGGGACGATGTCCTTGCGAGCGAAACCGAGCAGAAGCTCTCGCAGCTGTGCCGTTGGGTGCTCGATACCCACCAAAAAAATCGGGAATATGGCCTCGAACTTCCGGGAATCACTTTGGAACCGGCTGGCGACGAAGCGCATCAGCAAGATTGTCTCCGGGAGCTGGCGCTCTATGGAAAAACGGAGCGGGCGGTATGAACACCTTTCCCCATCATCGTTGGGTCTTGCTGACACTCGTTCTGGCGGCCTTGCCGAGCCTTTTAATTCTTCCATTCTGGGTGGCTGGTATTGCGCTTGCCGGCGTTGCTTTTCACTATAGTGCCCCGTTGCGCAAAGGGTGGGGCGGCAAGGTGGCCTCCATTGGACTTCTGGCGGCCACCGCGGGGGGCATCTATTTTAGTTTCGACAGTTTATTCAGCGGAAAATCGGTGCTGAGCTTTTTCATTGCCGTGGTCTTCCTGAAGTTTGGGGAATCCCGAACGCGCCGAGATTATCTGTTGCTCATTTTTGCGGCGGTGATTCTGGCGGCGGTGGGCGCCCTTTATTGGGAAAATCTGTGGAGTTTGGTGCATATGCTGGTGGTCATCTTTTCGCTGACCCTGAGTCTGGTGGCCATTCATGGTGATCCTGCTGGTTTGACGGCCCGTTTTCTGGGCCGGCTGGCGGGACAGTTGTTCCTGCTGGGATTGCCGCTCATGCTCTTGCTATTCATGACCTTTCCCCGCATTCCGGGGCCGCTATGGGATATTGGCCTCGCCTTTGGCTTGCCGATTAAGGCCATGCTGGACCGCGGTGATGGCGAGTTTGGCAAGGCAATGACGCTGCAACCGGGCGGCATTCATCAGGCCGGCGAGGAGGATGGAAACGTGGTGGTGGCGGAATTTGAAGAAGCCGTTCCTTCCAAGAGTCTGATGTATTGGCGCGGCCCAGTTTTCTATGAATATAATGGGGCCGAGTGGACGCTGCCGGAAAACTGGAATAACCGGAACCGGTTGCTGCGGCATAAAATACGGTTGAGTGAACTCGATAAGGAACTGACCCATCGAGGCCATCCGGTGGATTATACCTTGCGGGTCATGCCGAATGGGGCTCGCTGGCTCTATGCGCTGGATGTGCCGGCCGCATCTGCGCCGGAGGCATTTATTTCTGAAGATCTCCAGTTGTTGAGTATTCGGACCATTTCGGATCAGGAACCCAAGTTTACGATGCGGGCCTATCTGGAATATAACGTGGGTACGGTACTCTCTGAAACCACTCGTGCTCGCGCCTTGTCGTGGCCGCAGGGAACCAATCCGCGCCTGAAGGCCCGCGGGGCGGAGTTGGCGGAACAATTTCCCGATTCGGAAGAGATCGTATTTCAGGCTTTTCGCCTGTTAGCGCAGGGGGAATATCGGTTCGATGCGGCCCACATTATTGCTCCCGGGTCCAATACGCTGGATCGCTTTTTCTTCGACGAGAAAAAGGGCGGCGCAGAATATCTGGCCGGAAGTTTTGTGATGCTGATGCGGGCGGCTGGGGTTCCGGCTCGGTTGGTCAGTGGCTATCGGGGGGGCTCGATCATTGCACTGACGAATTTTGTGATCGTCAAACGTTCTAATGCCCACGCGTGGGTGGAAGTCTGGCATGAACAGAAAGGGTGGGTGCGGGTTGAACCGAAGGACATTGTGCTGCCCCCAGAAAAGAAACGTTTGGGAGGGAAGGAGGACCTCGCGGCGGAAAAAACTCGGATTGAGGTCAAACAGGCTGACGCCGCACCGCCTCCTGAAATGGAGCAGACTCCCGAAGGCAAGGGCGCAACGCCTCCGGCAACGGATGCTTCCGAAGGCAAGCGGTGGAAGCTCCCCAGCTTATCGGATCTGTTCAGCAATCTGCAAAAGTGGGTGATCCATTATAATCCCGATCGTCAGACCGATTTGCTCGAAGGCGTGGGCCTTGAAGAGAGCAATTGGTTGGATCTGCTGATTGGCGGAGCCTTGGGCGTGTTCTCCCTGCTGGGGACATATCTGGGTATTGCTTGGTGGCGAGGCCGCACCAAAATGGATCCTGTTTCCAAGGCGTGGAAAAAACTCTGTGCTCGTTTATTGAAGTTGGGCTTGGAGAAGGGCGCGCAGGAGTGCCCGCGGGATTATCTCAGAAGAGCGTGCTTGGAGCAGCCGGAACTGGCCGAGGCGCTGGACGATGTGATTGGCCGCTACATCGATATTCGCTATGGAGGAGATGATTCCTCCGAAGCTAAAATGATTTTCAAACGGCAAGTGGAACGCTTTGTCGCAATGACATAAGGACGAATAATGAAACTTAAGATAATGATTTCAATGATTTGCTGGGTGGGGAGCTCGTGTTGGGCTCAGACGAATGCACCGGTCATTCCGGAAAATACGGTCTCTTTGCAGGGGTTGACCGAGGACTATGCGCCGGTGATCGCGGCGATTAAGGTGAAGGGCGATGCGGCGCTGGAAAGCTATACGACGGCTGCGTCGGTATTGGCGGGCAATGCGTTTTCGCGGTGCTACTTTGATATTTTTGAAGGCAGCGGTATGGAGTTTACGCTGAATCTGAAAAGTTCTTCGCAGATGCTCCGGATCGAGTCGGGCTTCAGCTTAATCATCAGTCAGGCCATGCGGGGCGAACCGAAGGCTGAATTGGAAAAGACTTGGATGAAGCTAAAGGTGGACATGGATTATGCCGTGGAGCGCTATTCCAGCGGGGGAAAACTGCCGAGCTTTTGGGGGCGGGTGATCCAGTCGTTCCTAATTCTCTTCCGCGAGGGTGTGGAAGCGATGCTGGTGGTGGCTGCGCTGGTGGCTTATCTTCGCCGTTCTGGATATCCAGATAAGGTGAAAATCATCTGGTGGGGCTGCATCGCCGCACTGGTGGCCAGTGTGGGGGCAGCATGGCTGTTGACGGCGGTGATCAACGCAAGCGGTGCGAATCGCGAGGCGATGGAGGGCATCACCATGCTGATTGCAGCGGCGGTGCTGGTTTATGTCAGCTATTGGCTGACTGCAAAAAGCAGCGCCGACAAATGGAATGCCTTTATCAAGGGCAAGATGGATAAGGCGGTGAGTAGCGGGAGTATGTTTACGCTCGGCGCGGTGGCCTTTCTGGCGGTCTTCCGAGAGGGTGCAGAGACCATCCTGTTCTATCAGGCACTGATGGCGGGTTCGGCGGGGTATTACCATGCCGTCTGGACCGGTATGGGACTGGCGACGATTGCGCTGGCGGTCGTCTATGTGTTGATTCGCTTTGCTTCCATCCGGATGCCATTGGGGCTCTTCTTTAAATCCACGGCCTTCTTGCTGTTTGCCATGTCTTTCATTTTTGTGGGCAAAGGAATTCTGGAGATGCAGGTGAGCGGTATGATCCCGACCAACGCCTTGAATGGCTGGCCGATGATTAGCTGGCTGGGCATCTTTCCGACCGTTCAAACGATGAGCGGGCAAGCATTGGTGTTGGCGCTGATTCCCTTCGGTGGGTGGGTGATGAAGCGCAAGAAAGACAAACTTCGGGGCTCTGCGGCCTCCGCCAAGGCTTAAACGTATATTGGGGAAGAATATGATTAAAAAATGTGGATTTTATGTGATGTATGGCGCGGCCATCTTGTGGGCGGGTGTTGCGGGGGCGGAGGACTATTGGATTGAAAATCAACGTACCGTGGAGATTATTTCTGAGCACAGCCAATGGGAGAATGTTTATGTGGGGAAGTCGACGTCCGGCAATGGACTCAGGGTCTCCACGAATGGGGCATTCCTGACGATCGGTTCCCTGACGATTGGTTCCGATGCGAACGGCACGACGGGCAACTGGGTCCAGGTGGATCATGGTGGCACACTGGAGCTGGACGATCTCTATATTGCCTCGGGAAATAAGTTGGATTTGCTGAGTGAGGGCAACCTGATCATTAATCATGATTTTAATGCCTCCATGGAGGGATTCACCTTTGGCACTAATGCTTCGTTGGAAGTGGGCGGAACGTTGTCGGGTTTGGATGCGCTGGAGGGAACTCGCTCCCTGGTGTTGTCGGGAGATGCCGCCGTATGGGGTTCTACGGGACGGGTGGTGATGGGCGAAACATCGGGCTATAACTCGGTGGAATTGAATGAGGGGGCATTCGCTTCCTTTTCCGATTTCGAGATCGGAACCGGGGGGGATTTCAATCAATTGACGTTGGTGAACGAGGCCACGATGATCGCCGATCACGTATCGATCGGCGGAGTGGGAACTGTGAGCAATGTGATTACGGTCAGCGATGGAAGTCGGATCACGATTAATGAGTCCCTGGAAATAACGGAGGTGGATGCCGGCAATGCCTTGGTGATTGGCGATGGCGGTTGGCTGGAGGTTGGATATGATTTCACCCATGGCGTGGGAGGAGTTCAGCTGCTGGAAGGATCTGGCCTTGAAGCGCATGGCATGTTGTCCATGTCGACCATTGGCTCCAATCGACAGGTGGTGCTTTCGGGAGAAAATGGGCAGTGGAATGATCTGACGAGACTCCAGAGCGGAGCCGCAATGACGATTAGTGATCAGGCCACGGTCTCTGCCGCGGAATTGATGCTGGAGGGCGATAATCAACTGTATCTATCCGACGGAACTCTTTCCATTGCCGGGGAACTCCGCGGGCAAACGAATGCGGCCATTTACGTGATAAACTCCTCGTTAGATGCCTCTCGGATTAGCTTGGAACAAAACGGCACGTTGGGGGTGGCAGGAACCAATAGTGAAATCAACGTTAGAGGCGATATTGAGTTCGGCACCGGCGGTTCTATCCTCGTGGATGAAGGAACGCTGACGGCAGAGAATGTGGATCTGGGCGAGGGGGGAACGCTGGGGTCGTTTAACGGCACGGTGGTGATTGATGGGAATGTAATTGCAGGAAATGACAGCTCGTTGTGGGCGGGCGGAACCAATAGCTTGATCCGCGTTGGGGGCGATGTTGAGTTCGGCACCGACAGTTCCATCCTGCTGGAATTGGGGACGCTGACGGCGGAGAATATGGATCTGGGCGAGGGGGGAAGTTTTGACTCGTTACAGGGCACGTTGGTGATTGAGGGGAAGGTGATTGCAGGGGATAACAGCTCGCTGTCGATGGATTATCAGAGTCTATTCGTCGCGGATTCATTAGAGCTGGGCGATGCTAATTCGCTGGATATCACCGGCGGTTCACTGGTTAAACTTCAAACGATTAATTCATCGAACAACACGGCCTCCATCCATATCACCGAGGGGGGCGAGCTCCGCTTGGAAGGGAGTGGATCCTATATGGGGGTTAGCAACAGTTTGTCCATAACGGATGGCGGCAAGCTGGTGCTGGTGGAGGAAGACCTTACGGATGTCCTACATGGAGAATTTATATGGAAGGATGGCGGCACGCTGGAAGTGCATGGAAGTGCTCCGGTCTTTAGTGAGTGGACGATCAATGATCGTTATATTGAATACGGCACCCTTTTTCTATTCAGCGGACAGAATCTGATCCTGAACTCCAATGCAACGTGGTCGGTGGCAGATCATGACCTGCATATCGGAGACCTTTCGTCCAATAATCAGCTCGCGATTCTCAACGGGTCCTCCGCGCAGGTGCAGAGCCTGACCTTGGGCGATTTTTCCGGTGGAAATAGCAACACGCTGTTCATTTCGGGTGCAGGTTCGGTGTTGGAAAGTGCTGGAGATCTTGAGATCGGCGGCCGCATGATCAATGGCGAGTGGCAGTCGGGCGGTGCAAACAACCGCATCATCTTGGTCGATGGCGGGGTGCTGGAGGGTGGCGGATCGACTTATTTTGGGGAATACGATAATGAACTTATGGTCTATGGAACGGGTTCGCGTTTTACGAGCACGGGAAACATTACCGCCGCAGGTGGACTATACATTTCGGCACAAGACGGCGGACGCATTGAAAGCGAGGGCTCCATGGATTTGGCCGGGAGCGATAACCTGCTGTATGTTACGGGCTCCAACACGCTCGTCTCGATTGACGGCGATATTACCGTTGGTTCTCCGAACGGTGAGGGCAATCAGGTTTATGTCACCGACGGCGGCGCGCTAACCAACAACGGATCGTTCCAGCTCTATGGAACCAATAGTATTCTGGTCGTTTCGGGACGTGATTCAAGATTAAGTACGGCGGGCGATGCAACCATCGCCGGTGTGGGAAGTTCGGTTCATATTTTGAGCAATTCGGTGTTTGAAGCGGGCGGCGATTTTGTGCTGACTGGAGGCAGCAATTCGCTGGTGGTGGTTGATTCCTCTGCATCGATGGAGTCGCTTACGCTCGGAAGTGCGACCGGCTCCGATAATCATGTGCTGGTACAAAATTCGACGGTGATCAGTCGCGGGGATACCGTGATTACAGGGGCGGGAAGCTCGGTCCATATTTTGAGTAATTCGGTATTTGATACGACCGGTAATTTTGCGCTGACGGGGGGTGATAATTCACTGGTGGTCATGAATTCTTCCGCATCGATGGAGTCGCTCTATATGGGCGATACGAATGGGGCTGCAAGCCGTCTATTGGTTTCCGGTTCGGTTCTGACGAATAGAGGGAGCACCGTCATTGACGGGATGGGCAGCTCGGTTGAAATTCGCAATGGCGCGGAGTTCAGTAGTGAGGGCGTATTTGAATTGCGCGGAGGAAGCAAT
>JBAHZU010000030.1:0-38788 GCA_037132875.1 Pontiella sp. | reverse complement strand
CATTTATCTGGCACTTATTTTCAATTTCACCTCCATTCGCAATCCGCATTCTCTTTTTTATTTCCATTTGCCGTTGACCACTTTAAGGGATTCACGTATCACCCTCCGCACTATGGAAGAAACGAAGAACAAAAGAATTGTGGCGATTGTTGGTCGCCCAAACGTTGGGAAGTCGGCTCTATTTAACCGGCTCGTGGGCCGTCGTGTGTCGATTGTGCACGAGGAAGAGGGCGTAACTCGCGATCGTGTGGCATGCGAAGCCAACTGGGATGGCGAACGCTTTGAGCTGTTCGATACCGGCGGACTGGGCCATTTCGGAAAGCAGGTTTCCTCGGACCAAATTGTCGCGGGCACCGAAGCGCAGGCGGAAATTGCTATTTCCGATGCTTCATTCATTATTTTTGTGGTCGATATCTCAGTTGGGCTGACGCCACTGGATCAAGAAGTTGCCCGCATTCTGCACCAGAGTGGTTGCACGGTGTTGATTGCTGCAAACAAGGCAGACAACTCTGAACGTGAAGAAGGAACGTATGACTTCGATGGCCTCGGCTTTCCCGTCTTTCCCGTTTCCGCTCTGCACAACCGCGGCATCAGTGTTCTGATGGAAGCTTTGCTTCCGCAGCTTCCTAAGGAAGAAAATCCGACCATCGAAGAGCCGCTGCGCGTGGCGGTGGTTGGACGTCCAAATGCCGGAAAATCCTCCTACATCAACCGCCTACTCAAAGATGAGCGCGTGATTGTTTCTGACGTGCCGGGCACCACCCGCGATAGTGTTGAAATCCCCTTCACCATCGGTTCCGGCATATCTGCTCGTCACTATCAGCTGATCGATACCGCAGGGATACAGAAAGACACCCGCGGAAAAAGTGCCGTGGATTGGTTTTCCAATCTCCGAACGGATAAAGCCATCGAACGCGCTGATGTCGTCATTATGATGCTCGACGCCGAAACCGGCCCGACCACTCGTGACAAAAAGGTGGCGGCCAAAATCATTGATGCCGAAAAAGGATGTATCCTGCTCTGCAATAAATGGGACTTGGCCAAAGAGGCGGATGAAGACATCACCCAAACCAAATACCTTCCGGCGTTGCGCGATGCACTCCCCTTTATGGGATTTGCTCCCGTGCTGTTTGTTTCGGCCAAAGACGGCTATAATATCAAGCGCTCGATTGAAGCCATCGATTATGTGGCCGCACAGACCCGCGTGGAAATTACCACCGGCGTTTTGAACCGAGTCATTGAACAGGCCGTGGAAAAATATCCACCGCCCATTGCCAAGGGCAGACGCCTGAAGGTGTTCTATGCCACGCAGTCGGGCACCAACCCGATCTATTTCAAAATCTTCGTGAACGATCCGGCTAACGCTCGATCCAACTGGCTCAAATATCTACAGAACCAGCTCCGCGAAGCGTTCGGCCTGGAAGGCGCCCCGATCTTCATCAAGCTCGTGGCTCGCTCCCGACCGAGAACTCGATAGATACAGAACAAAATAAAATATAAAAGGCCGCTATATAGCGGCCTTTTTCATGCATAAGAATCGAATGAGCGCCGCCCTGATCGATGATAATTCGTCATTTTACGACCCACTTGGCCCTACATTTTTTAGGATTATCCGAGGAAGGGCAGTTCCGCAGCAAGGGCCGCCATGTTCCGCTGTACCATGCGCAGGCCGTCTTCCACCGCAGCGCTACTTTTGGCGGCTTCCCATTCGAGCACCGACTGCACCAGCATCCAGGAAACGATCCGGCCATACTGCACCTTCTGCCGTTCGGAGAGCCCATCGTTACGAATCAGTGTGTCGCGAATCGCAACAGGGATATCGTCGGACAGCTTTAAGCCATACCGTTCGAGCTCGGCCCCGACCACATCGGTATTCACGCCGCCATATCGGCTGGCGAGCACTTCGTAGGTATTTTCATTCAACACATCGTTGCTTCCCTCGAAAATCTGGAAGGGTCGGGAATCGGTAAAGGCGCGTCCCACCACGTGATTGCGCTTATACGCCGCAGAAGCAAACACCTGCACGGCGGAGTCCGCCGCTGCCGAAAGCCCATCGGAAGAAATCACCTTCGCGGCGTTGGCCAAAACATGGTCGCCGGAAACATCGCTTTGAAGCCCGGCCCAAGCGCCGGTAAAGTGCCACAGACTTTCATTAATCTGCTGCATGCCGCGTAGGCCAGAGATCCGATAGCGAACCTGGTCGTATTCGCCAATGGTTCGTCCAAATGTGATGCGGGAATTTGCGCGTTCCTCCACTTCATCCGCCAAGCGGCGGCATTGGCCGGCGGCAATGGCGGAAATCCCCATCCGACTACGGAACAACGTATCCAAAATACTCCGGAGGGCGTTTCCGCCCGGGGGGATAATAACATTGGCCTCGGGTAGCTCCACGTTGGAATAGCGAGTGGATCCGTAAGTAATTGGTTGCAGGCCCAGCGCATCGAAATAGTGCTCAACCTCAACGCCTTTCGAGTCCAGCGGCACATAGACCATCGCCACGCGACGCGTCAGCTTTCCATTTTTCTTGATTCGTGCGGCCACCAGCCAGTGCTCCGCGCGTCCCGTCAGGCCGCCCCAGCACTTGACGCCATTCAGCGTGGCCCGCCCATCGGCGATTTCCAACGTGCTGTTCAGCCCGAAAATATCGGTTCCGCCGGTGGGCTCGGTGATCATCATTCCCCCAAGCTCCGTGCTGTTAATAAAGCGGGGAAGAATCTCGGCACTGAGCTCCTCAGGCGCAAGGCGCGCCATGGGGCGCAGGAAAAGCGATCCCGTGATGCCTAACGCAAGACCCAGGGGCAGGCAGTGGTAGGACACCGTATCCAACAAGGCCAAACAGGTGGATGTATTCTCAAAGCTACCGCCGTGGGAGGTTGGAATAAAATGATGAAGCGGCCCTTGTTTCAGAAATTCATTCAAGAACTCCTCATCAAAAGAGGAATAATCTGAGGTCGCAGAAAAATGGTCGCGCAGAAATCGGTCGAGCTTATCGTGCATAACAGTTCCAGTATACGTAGGGTTCAAAAATCAACTAAGTAAAATGAGAGTCCGCAACCATTGAAGCGATTAAAAAGCCCCCTGGTTAGTAAAAACCTTGCACCATCCCAGCCTTGGGAACAAGGACAATGAGATCTGGTATTTAGTAACAAAATCACCTATTCCATGTAGGCAGTTATCATAAAAAGAGCCTGGAATTTGCTGGCTAAAGATTTTTCCTCCCCTCCCGCATGCGCCCCTTCCCATCATCGCGATGTTCTTCATCGCATCTCCTCAAAAGATCCCTGCACGCCTTCAAAAAAGGGTTCCCGTGCATCACACATCGGCGGGAATAATACAAGATAAACGAACTCGATGGTTCACGTACGATCGCACGTTCTTAAATGTACCGTCTCGATCCACCTTTTCAGCCTCCGCACAGCAGCGAGCAGTTTGCTTATGATACAAAAAGGCTTGAGTCGCCTGGCACCGTAAGGTTTTATTTACCCATGGCAGAACACCGCTTAATGAAAGACGGACTAGGAAAAGAAGCCCTTGAACGCATCGCGTGTGCGTTGAAAAAAGCATATCCCGCCTTTCCGGAAGAAGCATTCCGCAACGCGGCATACCACGGCCTTCACCCGCTCGAACTCAAGGACCGCACAAAACATATCATCGCCATACTGCATGATATGCTCCCCCGCAATTTCGAGAAAACCGTCGCCATTTTAGGGGGAATAAAACCGCATTGGGATGAGGGCGACCCCACCGACAACCTGCGCGGCTTTGCCGCTTGGCCGATCATCGACTACATCGGCGAATACGGCCTCGACCATCCCGCAGCTTCTCTGAATGCCCTGAAGGAACTCACGCCCCTCTTCTCTGCTGAGTTCGCCATCCGCCCCTTCATCATTAATCACTTCGGCCTCACCTTCCAAACCCTGGAAAAATGGATCGATGATCCCGATGAACACGTGCGGCGTTTGGTTTCCGAAGGCACTCGGCCGCGTCTTCCCTGGGCCTGTCAACTCCCCCCTTTCATCAAAGACCCTGCACCGATCCTCCCCCTCTTGGAAAAACTCAAAGACGACTCCTCCGAATATGTCCGCCGCTCCGTCGCCAATAACCTCAACGACATTTCCAAAGACCATCCAGAAAAGGTTATTGCGGTCTGCGAAAATTGGAAGAAGGGCGCGAATCCGCACCGAAAATGGATCATCCGCCATGCCACCCGCTCGCTGGTCAAAGCGGGGCACCCCGATGTTTTTGGACTGCTCGGCCACACCAAAAACCCCCAGCTCGATATCCAAACCTTGGCCGTCTCCCCCAAAGAAATCAACTTGGGCGAATCGATTGATTTCAGCTTCGAGCTGACCTCAAAAAGCAGCAAGCCCCAGTCCATCGTCATTGACTATGCCATTCACCACCGGAAGGCCAATGGCAAGACCACCCCCAAGGTTTTCAAGTTCCGAACCTTGGAAATTGCAGCAGGCAAAACCCTTCGCCTTTCCAAAGGCCACGCCATCAAACCCATCACCACCCGCACATACTATCCCGGCGAACACGCCGTCGAAATTTTGATTAACGGAAAGACATTCGGGCACACAGTGTTTACACTGCGAATCAATTCTTAAAGGAGCATCCGATGAACTACCAGAATGCAGTCTTGCCCAAAAGCGCCGAAAAAGCCGGCGAAACCAAACTCATGAATCAGGATACGGTCGTGCCGGGCATTCTGAAAAAACACCTCGCGCCAAAGGGGAAGTGGGGTCTCCTCCTCGTTGAAAGCGGCTCGCTCGAATATGTCTGGGAAGACGATGCCGAAGATGTGCTGATTGCCGACCCGGGCCACCCGATTGTCATCTATCCGGAACGCTTTCACCATGTGGTCATTATCGGCCCCGTCGAATTTAAGGTGGAATTCTACACCGTATCCGAAGCAGACCATAAACCAGAACAGGCGGGCGATCGCCCCGGAGAGGCCTTTCTTTAATGCATGGTGAAGCCTTGCAAACGATGAACCCCATGGTGTGGATCATCATCGGGTCGGCCGTCATCATCAGCATTGCATCCCTGTTCAATCCTGCCATCACGTTTCCGCTAAAGCTTGCGGTGATCGGCGGGATGCTCCTGTTTGTGATCTATTTTCTCGTGCAGGCCCAAGTGATTATTCTTCCACCCTTTGGAAAATGACATGAAAAATAAAAGCCAGCAAAAGCCCTCATGGTGGGCGGCACACCAGTGCCGCCACAGTTCGAGCGGAGCCGCATACGTCATCCTTTTGGGCCTGCTTTTCATGGCCTGCTCTCCTTCCGCGCAAGCCGACGAGTCCATCTTGCTCCAACGGATTGTGGCCCTTGAAAAACGCCTCGCGGAACTAGAAGGGAAACTGGCTCCAGTCCTCGAAGAGGAACGAGTGAAAAGCATTGTGGCCGCGCAAAAGGCGCGGGCCCGTGAACGCATGATGATCGACCCAGAATTCTATTCCCGTTTAGATCTTCGCCTGATCGAAAAGCTTTATCAGACCATAAATAACAACTGGGAATCGGAAGATGCTCAGAAGAGCCTCCAGCTATTAACGCAAAAATATCCGCGGGCCAACCAGACGGGTTGCGCCGTGCTCTATCTCGGCCAAATGACCAAAGATTCCGAACAGCTGAACTCGCTACACCAAGCCATCGAACAATACGGAAGCAGCTATTATAGCAACGGAGTGAACGTTGGAGCCTATGCCCGGCTCTACCTGGGCATGCGATACCAGAACGAGGGCAAGGAAAAGGAGGCCCGCAAACTATTTGACGACATCCTGACCCACTTTCCGGATGCGATTGACCATAAAGGAAAACTGCTCTCCTCCCACATCAAAGGCCTCGAATAAGTTCCCGACGGCTTTTCATTCATTTCTGACTCGTGTCATGCAGCCAAAAATGAAAACCCCGCGCCTTAACCCTTAGAATTCCGTGGAAACATACAGCGCTTCAACTTCATCCCGAGCCCACTGGGTTTTTCGCAAAAATTTAAGGCTCGATTGAATGCTGGGTTCCCAGTTGAAGCAGCGAATATCAATCAGAGCGCCTAGCTCGTCCCAACCATAGTGGTCGACCAATTGATTCAACAGTTTTTCAAGGGTGATGCCGTGCAGTGGATTATTGGGTTGTTCGCTCATAGATCTTCTCACCATGCCCCTTTCCCATTGAAAGGGCCAGCCATTCCGTTAGGATGCCCTCTCTTTTTTACGCAGTGTTACGGAGTTTTATTATGGCATGGACAGGCAAAATTGTTGGCGGTGTTCTCGGCTCACTTCTCGGCCCCCTTGGAGCGGTGGTTGGCGTCGGGATTGGGCATCAGTTCGATAAAGGCGCAAACCGACTAAAACAAACCGCACAGACATTCCAGGTGGCCTTCTTTGGTTGTCTGGCCAAAATGGCCCGCGCTGACGGATCCATTTCAAAAGAAGAAATTGAAGCGGTGGAGCAAATCATGGCTCGTTTCAACTACACCGGAGCAGTTCGCGATCAAGCCATCGAAATCTTCCGCCGCGCCAAAGACGATCCACACACCGCCGCCGACTACATCAACCAGCTCGCGAGCGTGATTCAATTTAATCCACAAATTGCAATGACCTTCATTTCAGCCCTGCATACCATTGCCGCGGCCGACGGCGAGATTCATCCGAACGAACGCGATATTCTACTGCAGGCCGAGCGCGCCTTTCGCCTGCGCCCCGGAACCATCGATGCCATGCTCAGCGGCGGACGCGGCAACGCAGCGGCCTTCATCGACAACGCCTATAAAGTACTCGAAGTTTCTCCGGACTCCACCGATGCTGAAATCAAAAAAGTCTACCGCAAGAAATGCATGGAATTCCACCCCGACAAACTGGCCTCGAAAGGGCTACCCGATGAATTCATGACCTATGCCCACGACCAGCTCACCAAAATTAACGAAGCCTACGACACCATCAAAAAAGAACGAGGACTTTAGACCCTTAAATCCATAAAGATCAGCAAGTTAAATGCTGAAGCCAAACGATCCGTCAAGACAAGGCTTGAGTCTCCTGCGACCATATAACGCCGAGCCTTCGTGTTTAAAAATGGTCTTTCCGGTGCCTAAGCTCCGCGAAGGCCTCCACGGAATCAACCTGTAGGAATGGGTTCGAAGCCTTCTCCTCTTCCAAGGATTGGAAAACAGCCAAAAGCGAATCCGTTTGATACAAGGCAAGGCGGGATTTCATCGCCCTATTTTCCGGATTAACGGATAGCGCAAAGGCCGCATTGGCCTCCAAATAGTCGTGCCCTCCAAAGATAATTGTTTCATCCGGCAGCTGCTTTATCGCTTCCAGACCTTGGAAAAACTGTTCGGCCGTTCCGCCCATGATTCGGCCGCATCCTCCCCCAATAATTGTGTCGCCGACAAAGAGAATACCCAGCTCGGGGAAGGAGTAGCTTTTACAAACCGCCAGGTGTCCGGACGTGGCCAACGAGCGGCAGGGAGTTCCCAAGAGTGGAAACGTACTGCTCTCCACCGCCGGGCTAACGGACTGCACTCCCAGCCGATCCTGCATGACGCGGCATCCCCCGGAATGATCCCCGTGGCCATGGGTAATGAGGATGTTCAACAATTGGAGCTTCTCTTCTTCCAAGGCGTGTAAAAGCGGAGCTGCTTCCCCGCAATCAATCAAAATAGCCTTACCGTCTTTGCAGAGCAGATAATTAAAGGTGCCATAGGTGCTGAGCAACACCTGAACAACAAGGAGTTCATATTCACCCAATCGATACCGTGCTCTAATCATAAAAAACCGCCAGCCAGATCGCTTTTTCGGGGGATGAAGTTGAGACCACACGATGTTTTTGATGCGCCGGAATCAGGATATGATCACCCGGGTTCATTTTCCTTTCTCCGTCTTCAAATTCCAACACCGCCGAACCGGAAACCAGCAAGACCCATTCGTTCTGCTCCTGATCATACCAAAAGCCATCGGGCGAAGCGTGGCCTTCGGATACGACCCGCTCAATCCGAACCGTGGAACTTTCGGCCAATACCTCCACCTGTTCTTCAGGAAGTCGTTCCATGATTTCAGAAAACAGGTTCATTCCTCTCCCAACAAAATCCGCAGCACCATATTGGCCTGCATATGAGCACAAATTCCAACACGCGGGGCCATCAGCCCGCAGCCGGGAGCCGCACCGGTTTCCCGATCGCCGACAATATAAATGCGATCGCCCATCTTCCGCACTCCGATGGTTTCCCCAGAGCCATAGCCAGCCATTCCGGAAGCGGCCACCAGCGGGGCCCCCTTGAAATGCTGCAGGAGCATCGCCTTTTGATCGGGCCGGTCGAATGCCTCGACCATTACATCCACCTCGCCAAACAGATCAGAAATATTTTCAGGCGTCACTTTCGTGCAATGCGTTGCATAGACCACATACGGATTAATCCGCTTCAGATTGGCTTCCAGCGCTGCGGCTTTGGTCAGGCCCAGCTGATCGATAAAGTATTGTTGCCGGTTCAGGTTGCTGGGTTCCACCACATCGAAATCGACGAGAATCAGCTTGCCCACTCCAATACGCGCCAGCGCCACCGCAATGGCGGAACCAAGACCGCCAAGGCCTGCAATGCCCACGGTGGCTCCTTTAATTTTTTTGTGCACGCCGGGCGTATGGCGCGAAACCATGAGCGCTTCGAGCTCGTCGGCAGAGGGAACTTCTCCTCGTTTAATCAGGTTTACCGTGTCGCCTTCCTTCAGCTGAATATCATCGGCCACGGCCGCTCCGTTATAAATGATGACATCCGCATCGGGTTTATCCTCCTGTTTTAGTTTCCAAAGGGTCGTCCCCTCCGCCACATCAATCCGGCGCTCATTCAGCTGTATTTTCATTAATCCCCCTCCGTTGGGCCACGGATAAACATGACTAAACACGAATCGACATTCTGAGCAAAGCAGATTTCTCCCGATCCAAAGCCAAAGACTACTCCGCTTTTATCTTTTCGTCGCCAGCGGTTTAACTACTATGCGCCGCAACTAGGAGATTTTAATGCTTCAACGTAGCCAAATCTTTTTAAAAACAACCCTTCTCGGGGGCGTCATCGTCATTCTGCCCTCCATTATTCTGGGATTTGCCTTCAAATGGTTGTTCGGACGGGTCGGCCAAGGCATTAAACCGCTGACCGATCTGGTGGTGAATACCATTCCCCTTCCCGACCAATACAACCATCCGATTGCAACCGTTATTGTGCTATCGGTTATTATCCTCAGTTGCTTCCTCGTGGGTCTTTTTGTGCGCACCCGAATTGGGAAATGGATTTATATCGGGTTTGAAAATAGTGTGCTCAGCAAAGCCCCCGGCTATAAAATGGTAAAAGAGACGGTCAATCAGTTTCTCGGGAAGAACCAATCTCCATTTTCTTCGGTCGCTTTGGTACAGATTTTTGAAAACGGTACGAACGCGACGGCCTTCATCACAGATCGTCATGAAGACGGCACGGTGACCGTTTTTGTGCCCACAGGCCCCAATCCAACCTCCGGCTTTATCTACCATTTGAATGAGCAATTTGTGCATCCCGTCGATGTTTCGGTGGAAGATGCCATGCGTTCCGTAATTTCGTGTGGCGCGGGATCGGAAAAACTCATTCAGGGACTCAAAAAATCCGCTCAGAAAAATCCGGCCGTTGACTAAATAAAACGGATCGAGAGCAACCCACAACAGACTGCCTTATTTCCCTATTTTCTACCCCACCCCTCCCGGATGAACCAATGCGTGAGCCCCCCTAACTCCGGGTCACTTGCAGCCCCGTTTCTGAAACGGAAAAATCGACAAAGCGGGCGCCGGCATTCGGCGGATTACTTTCCAGCTTTTCACGAATGCGCTGTGCCGCATCTTCATCTTTAGCAATCATGAAGAGATAGCCGCCGCCGCCTGCTCCCAGCAGTTTTCCCGCCGCCAAGTCCGCGGCGACGGTCTTAAAGATTTCCTGCACCGCAGGAGGATTGGTTCCCGCATCGAGCTGTTGATTCAGCTGCCAACTGCGCGCAACAATCTGTGTGAAAGTCTCGAAATCGTCTTTCTGAATCGCATCATGGCAATCCTTCGCCGCCTGCGCAATGGCATTGACCGTATCGAGCCGGGAACTGGAGTTGAGGAAAATTCCGCGAACAATCTCACCCAGAATATCTCGGGCCACCCGGGTGATACCCGTGTAATAAAGCATCATCCGTTTCATTTCCGGACCTTGGAAAAATCGACTATGCAGCCAGCGCACAATCGGTTCCTGCTCGAATCCCGGAACGGTTTGAACCAGTTTAACCCCGGGGAAAACACCGCCCACTTGATCCTGCCAACCGCCCCCGCTCGTGAGCATTTGCTCCAGCGCCAGCGTACGTTGCGTAATTTCAACGTTGTCCCATTTCAGATTGGAGAGATCCGACAACACACCCAGCAACGTGGCAGCCAGCATGCTGCTGGTTCCCAACCCCGATCCCTTTGGAATGGCGGCCAACATAGAGATTTCCACCCCGCCGCCCATGGCGTTGAGTTGTTCTTCTAACGTTTGGAATGCACCCCCATTAAAATCTGGATGAAAGCCAACCAAGGCAAAGGCCGCACGGGCGAGTGCAAAACCGCTTCCAATTTTATCGTAGGCCCGCACATCCGCATACGTTCTCAGCGTTTCAGCCAGTCCCAAATCAATGGAACGGATGGTCAGCGTGGGTTCCGTTGTTTTGCGGGCAAACACCTGAATAGGCGGTTGGCCATTGAGTTCAATGGCCAGGTTCAGCACCGAACCACCGTGTTCCAAACTGTAAGGCGGGGTATCCGTCCAGCCGCCAGCAAAATCGAGCCGCACCGGGCAGCGTCCCCAAACAATCTGATCGTCCATCAACGTGCACGCGGGGAGCACTGGAACACGTTTATAGCGTTCTACAATCAAATCCCGCAGCACTTGGAACGCTTCCTTCTCGCGCAACTCCCACTCGGCATCCCCTCTTTGACGCCGTACCGCGGCACGGAACATCCGGTCGTGTAGGGCCATCATCGGATTGCGAAGGCTCTCAACCTCCAGCAGCGCGGGAAGGTCATGCCCACTCTCGGCATACAGGTCGGCGGTGGCTTCAAGATCCAGTTTATAAAAAACACTATTTTCTGCGTGTTCGGCCATCACCGGCAGGGCTTTTTTACGCAGCATATTCCGTTGCTCATAGATCCGGGGCAAATTGGCCTGCTGTCCCAACTGACGGGCCGACTTACGCTCCACATTCAGCCAATATTTTTTCCAATCGTTGGACGTTTCCGGCTCGGCGGCAAACATCCATTTCACGAAGGCGGGATCAAAGGTATCCAACACCGGAAAGAGCGGGGCCACCTGCAAATCGGCGGCCGAATCAATTCCGGCGTCTTCCAGAGTGATGCCGCGTTTTTCCAACCATTGGAAAACGGGCTGATTGATCCAGCGAGTTTCCGCGTGCCCCATTTCGCCGCGGAAGGCATCGGAATAGCCATAAACACGCAGCGCGGTTTGGTCTTCGATCGGCACGAAGTCGAGACACACCCCGGCTTCCAATTCCAGCGCCCAGTCATTTTCCGGAACCCCAGTGAGAATATTGCAAGAGGCAATGGTCCAAGAGGCCGGAATATGGCTATTTTCCACCCACAGCGAACCATTGGCCTGTCGCCGCAACGGCGCGTCAAACACACAGTTCTGCACAAATTGATTCGGTTGGGCCAAGGTGGGAACCATCCCCCGTTTAGTTTGGTCGGTCACTAAATTCTGCAGTTCGTAGAGTGAATGAATCATATCGCCGCAGGTTCCAAAGTGGAAAAATCCGGCATCGGGTAACGGCACCACCGCGGTCGTGAGTTTTCCAACCTCGGAATCTGTTTCCACGGGATCGGAACCGAGATTCAGCGCCCAACTTCCGTAAAGATCGTAGGTGTCGGGCACTTCCCCGCTGAAGGTTTGCTTTTCGGCATCCCACCCGCTTTTTTTCATGAGGCAATCAACCGCGCGTTCGCTGAGGAGCCAAATCCCTACATCCACCAGAAAGGCGCTGCGGAGCGACTTTTCACGAATGACATCCGGCGTGGGCTTCTGCAGGAACGTCACCAACTTTTCTGGCGCGTCGGGCTCGCAGAACATGACGCCAAAATTTTGCGCCTCTTCTGGTTTCACCCACAGGCCAAAAAAGACCACATCGGCATCAGGAATTTGGGGGAGCTTGCCTTCGAGCCGCACCAGCACATCGCCACTGGCGACCATGACTCGCGCATTCTCCGAGGCCGCGCCTGCCATTTTCTGGAGCGTGGGCTCCGCCAAATCCAACAGTGTTTGATCCAGCCGTTGCCCGAGCGACCAACGGAAGACCGGCATCGGAATAAAGAGTTTTCCGGGGGCGGCATAGGGCGGAAGGCGACGGCTCTCCCCGCCGCCATGGATAATCAGCTTGCCACGTTCTTCCAACCATTGGGAAAAAGAGGCGAGGCCGGAATCGCGCCACGCCTGCTCCAGCACATAGGCGGTTCCTCCACCCGAACCTAACTGTTGGCCGGGAGGATCAAAGGTGGTGAACGCGCGTTCGGCCACTGCGGGCTCGCAGGAGCTCAAATGTCCGCACATGTTCGGGGGTAATGAAAGCAAGAGATCGAAAGAGGTTGATGTATTCATCTACTCAGTTTATCAAAACTAGGATACATTTCAATCTCTGGAAAAGGAATCTCTCATGGACCATCCCTTCGTAGTCGCTATCCGAAACTTATTTTCACAATCGGAACCCTTTTTCAATGCACAGCACTTGTTCAACCCCGAACAAACTGATGCCCAATCCATCGTGAGCGCCTTCCTGCTCGCGCTGGGAGGCGACGAGTCGGCACGAACCTATCTAAGAACGGCCGCAAAAACCGCGACGGTGGCGGAGTTCTTCCATAAAAATTTGGAGCGGGTGGAAGAGGAGATCCAACAGGCCATGAAAACGCCGGGGTTTGCCGAAAAACTAGAGGCATTGGCTGAAAATCCAACCCAAGAAATGAACCTGCAACGCGTGTTCTTTCCAGAGGGGGTCGGCTTGCCGGATACGCGGGATGAACGCGTGCAAGCCCTACGCAAAAAGCGAAAGGTCCAGATTACCAAACTCAACCCTTCGCCGCTAACCGAGCCGGGCCGCGAACTGCTTTTCACCTCGAACGTACTGCTGACCCTTCCGGCGGAAGGCACCGATGTGGATGCCCTGAACTATCGCAGCGAACTCAAAGAACATATTCGGCAGGCGATCGACGAAGAGCAGTTGTTCTGGTTCGACCACCCCATTCAGATTGGCGTGGCACCGGAAGCGAACGAAATTCTCTACGGATTGCGGGGGCTCAACGAAGCCATCGAATTTGAGCGCATACGGGGCAATATGAGCCCTGAAAAAGCGATTTGTATTCTGTCGGTTTCGGTCACCCACCAGGGGCTCCATCACCTGGCCAAAGACTATGTTGAATCCGAAATTCGTACGGCGGGTGGGTTTAAGAATCTGGAGGTATATGTTTTCACCGAAACCGAAACCGATCGGTTGATTAACGAAGTGCTGGTTCCGGCGGGTGGCGATGCGGACTTGCTGAACGTGCTCGGCGTGGATGGCGAATATGGCCGGCACTACAGCTTTCTGAAGGCCATCGCCGCGCTTTGGGGCACGGCCATTGATCCCCAGGTGAAGGCCACCTTTAAGATTGATCTCGACCAGATTTTTCCACAGCACGAATTGGTGGAGCAGTCGGGGGCCTCCGCCTTCGAGCATTTCAAAACCCCACTGTGGGGCGCGCGCGGAACCGATGCCAAGGGCAACGCGGTGGAACTCGGCATGATTGCCGGGGCCTTGGTCAATGAGCAGGATATCCACAAAGGGTTATTCACCCCAGACGTCCCCTTTCCGAAAGGAAGGTCCCGCCTCGAAGATACACTCTTTTTCAGCCGCATGCTGATGGCCCTCTCCACCGAGGCCGAACTGATGACGCGCTATGGAGAAGGCGGCATCGATGGAAAAACCGAGTGCATCCAGCGCATCCATGTGACGGGAGGGACGAACGGAATTCTGATCGATAGCCTGAAACGCCACCGCCCATTCACGCCCTCCTTCATGGGCCGAGCAGAAGACCAATCCTATATCCTTTCCGTACTCATGGCCGAGGGCGAGCAACTGGCCTATCTCCACGAAGAGGGTCTCGTGATGCGGCACGATAAAGACGCTTTCGCCGGCGACGCCATCCAAGCGGCTTCCCAAGGAAAAATGATGGGCGACCTGATCCGCATGCTCTACTTCTCCGAATATGCGAGCCTGCTAACTCAGGGAAATATTGAGGCCATCAAGCAAACTGCTGATCCGTTCACCGGCTGCTTCATCACCCCCATTCCCACAACGGTTGTGCTCCTACGTTTCTGCCTGCAGGCCGCCCAATTCTTTCTGGCTGGCGAGCAGGACCAGGCAGATGAACTCCTCCAGTCAGGCGCTCCGCGCCTGACTCGGGCCATGGATTTTACGCGGGAAGGACTGCATGCCCAGTATCACCGCGAGCGCGAAGGTTGGAATCAATTCTACGACCTGCTCGAAACGATTGAAAACCATGAAGCACTCCGCACCCAAACGGCTGAAATCATCAAGAGTTGCCGCGTAGACACCTAATCCGTTACCCACGGAACCCTTTTCCACCCTTTGGAAAAAGGTTGCTAGCACAGGGTCGCACACCCGCTTCAGGCACCGTTCATGCAAAACTATCGGAGGCACAACCCGAGCGGCATCCTCCGGCTAAGCAAACAGGTCTTGCATCAGATCGGTGCCCATTCGGTCGAGATCCTTCATTTTTTTGGTCGCTTCGAGTAGATCGGTGAGCGAGAGCAGCTCTTCGAGCAGGATCATTCGGGCCACATACTGATTGGCGCGGGGCACGCTGATGACCAGTTTATTGCCCTCTTCGATCAGGGTGAAGGCAATGTCGTCCTTCAGCACCCGGTAGGTGGGCTGATCGGTATGCAGATGGTGAACAAAAAATTCTTCGGCCTTCAGGGCGCGCACAAAGCGATTGAGTAGGAATTCGGTGATATCGTGAGAAGGAAATTCGATTTCAATGGTTTCAATATCCTCGGAATCCCCGTCGATTTCAACGCGCAGGCCGGAACCGCCTTCAAACGATTTCACGAGCAACGGCGGCGCAAGCATGGTGGTGATGACGGTCATCATGATGGATACACCGAAAATGCCCTGACTGATGATGCCACTGGCCAGACCGATACCAGCCACAATCAGCGCCACTTCACCACGCGGCAACATGCCTAAGCCAATCCGAAGGGAACCCCGCATATTGAATTTCATGAGGTAGGCCGGAAGGCCGCAACCCACCACCTTGGAGAAGATGGCCAGCACCGAATACACTGCGCCGAAAGCCAACATCGGTTTCATCACACTAAAGTCGACCATCATGCCCATGACACAGAAGAAGATGGGAACGAGCAGATTATAAACACCCTCCAACTGTTGATCAATCTCGTGGGCAAGGTCGGTGCGGGAAAGGGCCAGCCCCATAATATAAGCCCCGATAATCATAGCCAAACCGGCCATTTCAGCCAAACCGGCCAACAACAGAGACAAGCCAAAGCAGATGGCCACAATGATTTCTGTGGATTTAAACTTTTTGATCATGGCGGTGATCTTGCGAGAGAACGCCAGCCCCAGCGCGGTGACGACCACAAAGAAGCCGATGGCTTTGGCAGAAATGATTCCGATTTCGCCCCAGTTGACTTCGCCACCGTCCATGCTGACCCTGGCCATGCCCATGACAATGGCGAGGGTCACAATGCCAAACACATCGTCAAAAACCGCACCAGCCAGAATGGTGACGCCTTCCGGCGAAGCCATCTTTTTCTTTTCCGCCAGAATACGCGCGGTAATGCCCACCGACGTGGCCACTGAAATGACGCCAAGAAACAGCGCCTCTGGATCCATGAAGGAGTCGATGCCATTCCCCGGCCAATATACCGCACAAAGGTCCCCCAGCGCAAAGGCGGCAATCAAACCGCCGAGGCCCACAAACGAGCCGACCACGGAATAGCGGATAAATGCGGCGAGGTCGGTTTCGAGACCGGCCAGGAACAGCAAAATAATAGAAGCCAGCGTGGCAATACCGTAGAGTTGCGGGGTGGCCGCAAACCCGTGACTTTCTGCAAACAGAATTCCAAGATTTGGAATATGAATCAAACCACCCAATGCATACGGCCCAATCACCATTCCCGAAGCGAGCTCTCCGAGCACGGAAGGCATTTTGAGGAAACGCTGGAACAGATAACCGCCCACTTTCGCGCAGATAATAATCACGGCCAGCTGGAGAATCAGGTGTACCATCATGTGCGTGATGTTGTGATTTTCTTCTTCCGTCACCGGCTCTTCAGATTCGGGACGGGGCCCTTCGCAAACGGACGGCTTGTGCTGATGTCCGACCTCATACCCTTCGGCTACCCCCTGAGTTTCGGAAGGAGCAGGGCTTGCATGCGCATCGCCGGATGCAGCGAAAGCCGCTCCCAAAGACGAAACCGTGAACAGGAGCGCAAGGAGAGCGGATTTCAGCATGACTTTATTTCCCAGTTAGAAAGGCATATATATCGCCATCCGTTTGGGAAGCAAGTAGCCGCTCGCGCTCGGCCGGTTGACTGATCATACGACTGATTTCGGCCAGGAACTGAATGTGCGGCCCCGGGCGCTGGGCGGGTGAAATCGTCATAATAAAGATGGTGCTCAATGCCCCGTCCATAGAATCAAAAGGTACGCCTTCTTTATGCAGACCCACCGCCGCCACGAGTGATTCCACATGATCAGATTTACCATGCGGAATGGCCACGCCATTCTGCATGCCGGTCGACATTTTGGCCTCCCGTTCTAAAACAGCGGCGAGTACGCCTCCGCCATCCTCAATCTTCCCACTCGCAACGAGTCGGCCAATCATTTCTTCAATTACACCCTGTTTAGAATCGGCCTGAAGGTCAACCCACACGGTATCCGGTGATAATACTTTTTTCAGATTCATTTACGACTGCCTCTCATTGGCAAATTAAACGGTATATTGTGAGAGGTTGTTGAGTAAGGTCAATAGTTTTCTGTATTTGTAAAACAGGAGGCAGACTGTAAATTAAAATGCCCTGTCTAAAAATTGAGTATTCCATAGCAAGAATGAGCCCCTTCTTCAAATCATAACAAATGAGGGACGGAGCATCAGCCTGGAGCAGAACGAAATGAACACCCCGAAGATTAGGCCCAAATGGCATTGTCTTGTGCTAAATACTGGGCCGCCAGCAAACATCGCACTGATTCGCAGATCGTGCTCTCCATCGCAACTACCACCACTCGCTTTCGGCGGCCCCCAAGCCATGCAGGCCTGCCGTCCAAATCTCTCAACACGCACGTTGCGCTGGCAAAACAAAAAATGCCGCTCGCACAGGGTTCGATACGAGCGTTTAGGCCTTGACCCACAGGCCTGATTTATCACACTGTTTACCGATTTCACCTGAATCCAATTTAAGTAAGGAAATTGCAATATGTTTAACCGGGCCATGGGAATGTTTTCCAGCGATATAGGTATCGATCTGGGGACAGCGAATACACTGGTGTACGTGCGAGATCGCGGCATCGTAATTCGCGAGCCATCGGTTGTGGCGGTACAGGCCGGCACGAACCGTGTTTTGGCGGTAGGGGACGAAGCAAAACGCATGCTCGGCCGTACGCCAGGAAACATTGTTGCAATTCGCCCAATGAAGAGCGGGGTCATCGCCGATTTCGAGGTGACCGAGGCAATGCTCCGCTATTTTCTTCATAAGGTACATAGCAGGAAGAGGATGGTACGGCCCCGTGTGGTGATTGCCGTACCCAGTGGAATTACAGAAGTGGAGAAGCGCGCAGTGAAAGATTCCGCAATGCATGCGGGTGCGCGCGATGTATTTTTAATTGAAGAACCGATGGCCGCTGCGATTGGAGTGGGACTGCCTGTACAGGAACCCGCCGGTAACATGATTGTAGATATTGGGGGAGGAACGACCGAAGTGGCCGTGATCTCCCTCGCCGGTATTGTTTACAGCCGGAGTGTGCGCGTCGGTGGCGATGAGATGGATGAGGCAATAATTCAGCACATTAAGCGGGAATATAATTTATTGATCGGAGAGAGAACCGCCGAAGAAATCAAGATTACGATGGGATCTGCCTTGGTGACTGGCGAAGAAAGCACCATGGAAGTTAAAGGGCGAGATCTAGTGGCTGGGCTGCCGAGGACGCTGACGATCAGCTCCGAAGAAGTGCGCCAAGCGTTGCAGGAACCCGTGAACTCCATTGTGGAGGCCGTTCGGGTTACTCTCGAACGCTGCCTGCCCGAACTCTCGGCCGACTTGGTCGACCGCGGGATGGTTTTGGCCGGGGGCGGAGCGTTGCTCCGCGGACTTGATGTGCTTATTTCGGAGAAAACCTCGTTGCCTGTGCACGTGGCAGACGATCCGTTGAGCGCCGTGGCCGAAGGCACCGGCATCATCCTGAACGAAATCAATTTTCTTCGTAAAATGGCGGGACCCAACAACTAAGATCCGTTAAATTATTTTCCCTCCGCATTGTGCTGATGCGCCCTTCCTCCCGCATTGGGACGAAACGTGTTGAGGAACAAAAAACTTGTGTACGCCGCAGCAATTGGCCTGGTGCTGATTGCAGTGTTTGTTCCGCTCTCTTCATTGACCCTCAAGGGCAAAGGAGTCGTGCGGACGGCCATGGCACCTGCTGAAAGAGGAGCTTCAAGCCTCTGGCAGTGGGCGTCGGGAACCATGGCGGCGATACGTGGCATAGGCGGAGCAGCGGAGAAAAACCGTGAGCTGCGGCATGAACTCACGCGTACACGGGCCGAACTCGACAACCTGCGAGGCGTCGAAGCAGATAATTTGCGACTCCAGCGCGCGCTCGATTTCCGCCAGGTCAACCCCCATGTATTAATCCCCTGCAATGTGGTGAGCCGCAGTATTTCTGGATGGTGGGAAACCGTCCGCATTGGCAAAGGCTTGCGCGATGGCGTGCGCACAAATAGTGCCGTAATCAGTCCAGATGGGCTCGTTGGGCGAACCACCGAAGTCACCTTACTCGCCGCCGAAGTGCTCCTCGTCTCCGACCCCGCCTGCCGAGTTTCGGCAAAACTCGCGCGCGCAAATGTGTTCGGGCTCGTCCGCGGAATGGGGAATACGCTGAAGGGCGAGCCAAAGGCCCGCATGGAATTCATTAATAAAGATACTGAAATCAGGCTGGGCGACGAAATCGTGACCTCTGGTCTGTCGAGCGGATCCGGTGAGTTCCCGAAAGGCGTGCACATTGGCTACGTTGAAAAAGTGTATATAGACGCTTCTGGCCTTTTCCAATATGCAGATATCATTCCTCGCGCCACCGTGGGCCTGCTCGACTACGTTTTTGTGGTAGGCGAAGCCAAGGAGGGGGGATAATGTTTCTTTTTTGCATACGATTTCTAACTTCTGATTTCCTGCTTTTATTTTCAGGAACGCACCCGGTTCTCGCCATTTCTAACGAAGCGCTGGCGCAGATCCATACCTCCGACCTCCGCCATTGGCCATCAAAAACCCTCCCTCACCGGGGAGGTGCTCAATGAAACAGCGCATATTGATGCTTCTGTTGATCGGTCTCGGCGCCCTGCTCCAGCAGGTACTGCCCGGCTGGGCCCTATTTGGAGGGATGAAACCCCCGATTCTCACCGCACTGGTGCTGCACTATGCGTTGCGCCGGAATAGCCGAGAAATGGGATTGGCCGTTTTCACCGCAGCCCTCATGCAGGACGGATTGGAGCTGGGTTCCTTTGGGCCGGCGCTGCTTGCATTTCCAATCATTGGAATTCTGGCCAACCGGATTCGCACCGAAGTTTTTATCGACGGGCCTGTTTCACAACTGGCTTTCGGGGCCATTGCGGGTCTCTTCTTCACTTTTATCTCACTGCTTATTTTCACGACATCGGGTCAAAGACCGTTTCATTTTAGCCAAGCCCTGCTTCGCCTACTCGGTTCCTTTTTCCTGGGTATGATTACCCTGCCGCTCGTTTCCCACTCGGTCATTTGGATGGAAGGCCTGATCCCGAAACGGAGGATCTACGAATGGCAATAAGAGTGAAACAAAAACGCGAAGCGGACACTCTCGTGATTTGGGTGATCTTCGGCATTATGATGCTGGCCCTCTGCGTGCTGGGTTCCAAACTGTGGAATCTTCAGGTGCTCGGAAAGAGCGGCTTTGATGCCGACTTATATAATCAGAGCGTTCGCCGCGTTCGTCTGCCAGCCGTGCGGGGAAAAATTTATGACACGAATGCGGAAGTTCTCGCGGATAGTGTTCCGAACTACTGCATTGCGATCTATACCGAGGAACTCTATGCCCCAAAATCCATGATGGCCAAGACGCTTGAATTGGTTCACGAAATCTGGCTGCGAGTGGGACGGAAGCCTGATATTGACTACCGCGATATCCAGCGCCATCTACTGACCCCCGAGCAACCGCTGACGGTATACAAGAATCTCACCACTTCAGAAATTGCGAAATGGAGAATCAAATTCGAAATATGGACCGCCCCCCCGAGGGGATGGAATCAACGCTACAAGATTCCCGGGCTGGAACTAGAGCATCCGGTGCTTGATGGCAACATTGTCATTCATACTGCTGAACTCAAAAATCGTGCAACTTCCACAGCGGCGAATACACTGGAGCTCGTTTATAAGATCTACGATCGTCTTAATGGCCACGTCGATATGGAAAAGCTCCCCATTGGGCTTCGCGCCATCAAACAACATATCAATTCACAACGCCCTGTGCCTTTGCTCGCATGGAAACATCTGGATCAAAAAACCATTGCAAAATGGGCTGATAACTGTGCCGATTTAACCGCTACGGACATCTATTGCTTACCGGCTCGCACCTACCCCGAAGGCGAAAATTTAGCCCACCTCATTGGTTTCACTCTCGAAGCGGATACCGTTAAACCTACGCAAGGGGAAGAAAAATTCCACTATGACATCCGGGGCATCAAAGGGAAAAAAGGGCTGGAAGGGCTCTATAATGACTTACTAAAAGGCGAACCTGGCTATCAGCTCGTTCAAATTGATGCCGGCGGATTCCACCATCGCGATCTTCAAACCCAACCGTCTCGTGCGGGCGGAGACCTCCAACTCACTATTGACAAAAATATCCAGCAGTTTGCTAAAGAAGCCCTGACCATGCACCTGGATACCGATCCGTTCAAGGGTCCGGTGAAGGGTGCCGTTGTCGTTCTTGACCCCAACAATGGCGATGTGCTCGCCATGATCAGTTCGCCCCTGTTCGACCCCAATGCCTATATGGCTTCGAGCCAATACCGACAAATGTTGCTGACCAGCACCAATGCCCCGACGCTCAACCGCGCGGTGTACGGGCAGTATGCCCCGGGCAGCATATTCAAACCCATCGCCGCACTGGGTGTTTTACGGGAATATCCAGACTATGTGGATGTGCTTCATGACTGCCCCGGCTACCATATGGTCGGTCGGCGGAAAATGCGCTGTCATGCGAGAAACGGGCATGGAGATGGATTGTCCATTCGGCAAGCCCTTGAAAAGTCATGCAATGTCTACATGTACAAGATGGCGATTGAGCTGGGGTATGGGCCCATTTATCGGATGGCAAAAGAGTTTGGCCTTGGCCAACCGGTCGGCCTTTTTCCTGACGTGGAAGATCTTTCCGGCACCTTCATGATACGGGGAAATAAATATGGTAACCTCCCTGAAAAAGCGGTGGGGCTCGCGGGGGCATGCAACCTTTCCATTGGGCAGGGAGAAATTGTTGTGGCCCCTCTTCAAATGGCGATGGTGGCCGCGACCATCGCGAATGGAGGCCATCTCTACCGCCCTCGCTTGATCAAAAAATTTAGATTTTCTCCGGATCGCCCTTACGAAACCAATCCCACCTCGAAGATTCGCTATATCTCAATCCCGGCCGAAGCCCTTGAAACAGTGCGCGGAGGAATGCGCGATGTCGTGATGGGAGGGGCAGAAGCGGCAAAAGTCGTACAGGTAGAGGGGGTTATCATCGCCGGAAAAACGGGAACGGCGGAATATGGTTCTAAGAAAAAAGGGAAAAAGAATACCTGGATGATTTCTTATGCCCCCTTTGACTTCCCCCGTTATGCCATCGCCTTCATTGTTCAAGATGGGGAATATGGCGGGACCACAGTTGCACCGCGACTGCATGAACTTTACAAAAAGATCTTCCTATACGATGGAACCATCACCGAGGAGAAGATCTAATGACCGGAATCGACTCCAAGCGCCTGGACTGGACCATGCTCTGCACGACGCTCTTACTGATTGCAATGAGTGTGGCTTTTGTCTTCAGTGCGCAGTACAAATCCAGCGAAATAATGGGCGACAGCTGGCAAAGCCAATTAGTCTTTGCCGGTTTAGGACTTGGAGTATATGCCACCCTCGTCTGGTTCGACTATACGTTGGTTTCCACTCTTTCCTGGTGGATCTATGCCGGAGCGTGCGTACTTCTACTGCTCGTATTCTTTAATCCGGCAGTCTCCGGTGCACAGCGTTGGATCTTCCTGCACGGCTTTACCCTCCAGCCATCGGAACTCGCCAAGATTGCAGTGGCGATTAAGCTGGGAGCCTATCTTTCCTCACCCGACCGCGAACCAGATGAGTGGAAAACCTTCTGGGGTTGTGTGGCCATTGCCGGCGTTCCCTTCTTGCTGATTGTGGTGGAACCGGATCTGAGCACCTCGCTTACGCTGGCCCCAATCACCTTGGCGATCATGCTGTATGCTGGGGTAAAACGTAAGCTATTGCTCATTGGAATTGCGACTATTCTACTTGCAGGAACCACGGCGTGTCTTTGGATTAAATATGAAAAACCGTCCAAAGAACAGCTACAGCAGGGCTTCGTGGCCGCACCGTATCAGGTGCTTCCGCGCATGCCGATTCTGGAAGATTATCAAAAAGACCGGATCCGCGTCTTTGTGCGCAGCGACTACGATGTGGTCGATGCGGGGTGGAATAAACTGCAATCCCAAATTGCCGTGGGATCGGGCGGTTTGCACGGAAAAGGCTATTTAAAGGGGACCCAAAATATTCTCGGGTTCCTGCCGCGAACGGTGGCGAAATCAGATTTCATCTTTTGCGTCATTGCAGAAGAAACTGGATTTTTGGGCGGAGCATTCATTTTGACGCTCTACGCTTTATTATTAGGACGTTGTATGCGGGTCTCCTTGAGATCCCGCGATGAGTTTGGGCGGCTCATGGCACTGGGAATCGGTGTCATGTTGTTCTGCCATGTGTTTGTGAATATCGCGATGACGATTGGGGTTTTGCCAATTACCGGCCTACCGTTGCCTCTTATGAGCTACGGCGGGTCCTATATGGTCAGCACCATGATCGCGCTCGGGCTGGTACAAAGTGTGTACCAGCGGCGAAGAATTATATAAGGAGAGATTACCATGCTTAAAAACATCAAAGCCTTTAGTGGCCATAATAAGCGGGAAAAGAAAGAGATCATCATCAACATCGAAACGCTCGAAACGCGCGTAGCGGTGCTCGAAGATGGCAAGCTCGATAATTTTCATATCGAACGGCAGGAAGATAACCGCATTGTCGGCAGCATCTTCAAAGGCAAAATCCAGAATCTGGAAGATGGCCTGCAGGCTGCGTTTGTGGATATTGGCCTGAAGAAGAATGCCTTTATTCATTACTGGGATATGATTCCAGAAGATGCCGCGCGCCTCGAACGCGAAGAAGGGGTCCGCGCCAAGAGCTCCACCCGGCGGCGCAAAAAATATAAACCCGGCGAAATGTATAAGATTTTCCCCGTTGGTTCTGAAATTATTGTGCAGGTGACCAAAGATGCCATTGGCACCAAAGGCCCACGTGTTACAGCCAATCTGAGTATTCCTGGCCGTTATTTGGTGATGATGCCCGGCACACACCTGAAAGGTATTTCGCGTAAAATTGATGACGTGAAGGAACGCAACCGCCTGAAGAAAATTCTGTCGCGGCTACCCGTTCCTGAACAGATCGGCCTGATTGTGCGGACCGCCGGCTCCGGCACTCGCAAGGTCAGCTTTGCTCGCGATGCCCGCACCCTGTTCGAGATTTGGAAGGATATTGAAGACGGCATGAAGAATCGGCCCGCCCCGTGCTCGCTTTATTCCGAACCAAAACTCGCCGAACGGGTCGTTCGCGACTACCTGACGGAAGATATCGACCGCATCTATATCGATAACCGCGATATGTTTGAAAATACGCGAAAGATTATTTCCAAATTTTCCCGCCGCTCCCGCAACTGGGTTCAAATGTATGGGGGTGAAGAACCGATCTTTGACTATTTCGAAGTGGAAAAGCAGATTGAGTCCGCTTACCGCCGTAAAGTCTGGATGAAATCCGGCGCCTATTTGATCTTCGATGAAACCGAAGCCTTGATTGCAATCGATGTGAATACCGGCCGCCATAAGGGCAGTAAGTCGCAGGATGAATCCATCCTACAGGTGAATATCGAATCTGCTGAAGAAGTGGCTCGTCAGTTACGCCTGCGTAATGTCGGCGGATTGGTGATTGTTGACTTCATCGATATGAAATCGAAACGAGACCAGAATGCGGTTTACCGCACCCTGAAAGAAGCGCTGAAGAAAGATCGCGCCCGCACCAACGTGCTTCAAATCTCGCAACTTGGCCTGCTCGAAATGACCCGCCAACGGGTGGAGGAATCCATCTTCACGTCCGGCTACACCGACTGCCAGTACTGCACGGGCCGCGGCCGGGTGAAATCTTCACTCTCAATGAGTGTTGAAATTCAGCGACGGGTGGGTGAAAGCATGCGTAAAGACCGGAACGGAACGCACTCTATGCGTGTCACGGTTAACCCGCAGGTGCTCGATCGCCTTCGCAAAGAAGATGAAGCCGCCCTCATCGAAATGGAACAGGAATTCCACGGACACCTGACCTTCGTGTCGGATGGCCACTTCCACATTGAGGAATTCAGCATTACCAACGATGATAATGGCAAAGTGCTCTTCACCAGTATTGAAAATTAAAGCGTGAATCAGGATGAGTGAGTCGCGCTCCCGCGTTCGCGCCTCACTCATCCCACCAAACAGCTAGGGGATATATAATGAGCATAGTTAAGGAAAGTTTTGGAACCACCGCTGATGGACAGCAGGTGGATGCCTTCCTCCTCGATAACGGAACAGTACAAGTGAAGGTCATCAACTATGGCGCAACGCTGGTCTCGGTTGAGGCGCCGGATTCTGATGGAAACATCGATGATCTCGTCTGCGGATTTGATACCATCGAAGCGTATCAGAGCGAGGCCAATCCCTATTTCGGTGCCTGTTGCGGCCGCTTTGCAAACCGTATTGCGAAAGGCCAATTCAGCCTTGATGGTGCAACCTATTCCCTGGCAGTGAACAATGGGCCGAATACACTGCATGGTGGATTGGTCGGATTCGATCAGAAAGTCTGGGCAGCAGAAATCGTGGGCGATACCGTCAAGATGTCGCTGGTGAGTCCAGATGGAGAAGAAGGATTTCCGGGCACCCTGACGGTTGAGCTGACCTATTCTCTGAGTGCTGAAAATGAGCTCCGCCTAGACTATAGGGCAACGACCGATCAAAAAACGGTGCTAAACCTGACGAACCACAGTTATTTCAACCTGGCTGGCAAAGGCAGTACGCATGATCACTATATTTCAATCAATGCGGATCGCTATACCGTAGTGGATGATGCTGCGACGCCTTCGGGCGAACTTCGCTCGGTGGTTGGCACGGAGATGGATCTACTCGAATCCAAACCGATTGGGGAAAACATCAACGCCGTTCAAGGCCTCGGCTACGACCACAACTACTGCATTAATCAGGAAAAGGAAGGCGCACTGACCTTGGCCGCTTTTGTGTGCGATCCGGAGAGCGGGCGTACGCTGGAATGCTGGACCACAGAGCCAGGCGTTCAGTTTTACACCGCTAACTATGTGAAAAATATAAAAGGTAAGAAGGGGGCCTACTATGGGAAACAGGAAAGTTTCTGCCTGGAAACTCAGCACTATCCCGACAGCCCCAACCATCCGGACTTCCCCTCCACGGAACTGGATGTGGGCGAAACCTATACCCAAACCACCCGCTACAAATTTGGGATCGCGTAAACCACACGGCACTCGGAAGAAAATAGTTGGGCCTTCTTTTCATCCTCTAGTTCACGAGCCATTCATGAACTGGCGTGTGGTGGAATGCTCTTGCAAAATGGAGCAAGAACACCGAGTTTACTTTGGGCTGGTTGGAGGCAATCAGCACCTGCCCCCTACTCTTTAGTGAGCATGCTGTGGGCTGACTGTAGAATGAAAATACTTTTCTTAATCTTAGCACTGGTAACTGGGGCAGCTTCTGCCTCAACCAATTTCTATGCGCTGGCTACGGCATCAGAAACCAATGTGTTTTTAGGACAGGTGTTTAACTTGGATATCCTGGTCCAAGAAGATCAAAAACCAACCCCTCCCAAGATCATTTTTCGCGACTTTAACGTGACGACGCTGGTGGAAGGGCAGGATACCAATACCACCAACACATGGCTCTATCGCTATGCCTTACGAGCCAAACAGGAGGGAGAACTCTCGATCCCAGCGTTTCGATTTGGCCAAGTCTTTTCCAAAGCCATCACGATTCAAGCCCATAAACCCGAGCGTACAGACCGCATGAAACTGGACCAGCTGATTACCGAGCAGTCGGTCTATGTGGGCGAACCCGTTTTGCTCACTACGATTTGGGACAGCACCTACCAGTTCGGAGCCATTAAAGCCGTCGACTTCCACTTCCCTATTTTAAACGATGACCGGTTCCAAATTCTCGAACCCTTCCAACCAGAAAAAGAAGCCGCCGCTCAAACGACCGGCCTGCCGGTACATGGCACTCGCATTCTCGCCACCCGGAAGAGCTATCAGGTTGAAAACATCCCGCATCAAGCGCTGCAGTTTAGTAAAATCCTGATTCCAAAAAAGAGCGGGAAGATTATTATTCCGCCCGCCACCCTGCTCTGCGCCGCTGAAAAGGAAAAGGTCGTAAACAAGAAGACCCGCCGCTCGGCGTTCCAATATCCGGCTTATTTCGACAATACCTTCTTCGATCAAAATGTGACGGGCACGCAATGGACCCGGATCTTTACCGAGTCTCAGGCGATCGAGCTGGAGGTCAAACCCCTGCCCATGGAAGGACGGCCCGACCTCTTCAATGGAATGGTTGGCATTTATTCCTTGGAAGTCTCCGCCGAGCCGACTCAGGTGCGAGTCGGTGATCCAATTACACTGACGGTCAAAATTACCGCGGCCAATTTTTTGGAAAACATCTTTTTCGAACCCCTCCGCTATCAGCCCTATCTGGTGAATCGCTTCGAAATTCCCTCTGACCGCTCCCTGCCACAGCGGGAGGGGAAATCAAAAATCTATACGCAAACCATTCGCCCACTTTCCACCGATAACCATGAAATTCCACCCATTCAACTGGCCTTCTTCAATCCGGATTCGCAGGCCTACACCATCATTGAATCTGCCCCCATTCCCATTACGGTTACCCCAGCAGAAGATCTGGGGGTATTTGGCGGCACCACCCATCAGAACCGCTTACGATCGGTGGATGGAGGTATTCGGCATAACTATGAAAACCCCGATATGCTCCAGTCAAAACCACGTCCTCTATTCGGATGGGCGAATTCACTGGTGGTGCTGTTGCTCCTGCTCCTTCCTCCTGCGGCCTTTATTACCTTTTCGTTAGGCGCTCTCCTGGGAGCAAAAAAACACCATATTCACCGCACGGCAAAAGCAGCCCGAGCATTTAAAGTGTTCAAAAAGAATGCGGCACATATTCATACCCATTCGATGAAAATAAAAATTTATGAGCATCTGGATGAAGCACTCCGCGCCTATTTCGGCGACCGTTTACAGCTGAACCCAGGCGCCCTTTCCTATCGAGATGCAGAAGCCCGACTGATCGAATCGGGAGCAGACAGCCCAACCTTGGAAGCACTCAAAAAGCTATTTTCGCTCTGCGAGGCCTACCGCTTCACCACCCGCTATGATGAAAAAGGGGATGCCCGAAAAATCGTTCGCGAAGCCACTCGTACTCTTAAAATGGTTGAAAGAAAATTGAAATGAGATTCCGAATCCTCCTTCTACTTCTTGCACTAGTTGCTCTTCCAACCCTTGGAAAAGAGCGCCCCGTTCAGACCTTAGAAATTGCGCTCGGCAAATTCCGATCGGCCACCAATTCCGCGGGCTATGCACAGGCAGCACAGCATTTTGAATCTCTGGTGCAAAAAGAGCATATTCGCAATGGCGAACTCTTCTATACGCTCGGCAATAGCTGGTTCATGGCGGGTGATGTTGGCCGAGCAATTCTGAATTATCGGCGCGCAGAACAATACCTACCGAATCATCCCGATCTAAAATACAACCTGAATACCGCACTGGAGCTCAAAACCGACCTGATTCCCGAAAAAGAACCCCACCCGTTGGCGGATAAACTGCTGGGTTGGCACCTTAAAACATCCACCACATTCCGGTGGTGGACCTTTGCAGCACTTTGGGTGGTGTTGTGGGGGTCGTGGTTTTGGAACGAACGCTCTCCACGAAAAGAACTCCGTATCACCGCAATCATTACCGGCACACTTTCTGTGGTGCTTCTGGGCTCTTTAATCGCAGAAACCCTCCAGCGATTTCGTGCAGAACCCGGCGTGATCCTTGCTCAGGAAATTATGGCGCGGAAGGGCGATGGAACAATCTATGCCCCCGCATTTCTGGATCCACTCCATTCCGGCACAGAATTCCAATGCTTGGAAGAGCGAAAAAAATGGTGGCATATACGCTTGGCGGACGGGCAAACTTGCTGGATTCCCGCCGAGGCCGGTGAAAAGGTTGCTCTATCGGTCCAGTAGTTCACCAACCATTGCCACCACCTGGTCGGGCGTGAATGGCTTTTCAAGCACCGTATCAGCGGGATAAATTCCTTCTTCTTCCAGCTGAGTGCGGGAATAGCCCGACATGAAGAGCACTTTAATTTCTGGGTATAGTTCCTTGGCAGCAACTGCCAACTCGGTACCGCCCAATCCAGGCATCATGACATCCGTGAATAACAGATCAATTTTGCCGGGATGATTTCGCGTAATTTTTATGGCTTCCCAGCCTTCCTCCGCCAGCAGCACCTGATAGCCTTGCATTTCCAGCGTATGAGTAATCAGTGTGCGAATCATCGGATCGTCTTCCACCAGCAGAATGGTCACCACGCTGGATGTGGCCTCGTCGCATTCCTGTTTTTTGGATGGAAGCAGATCCTCCGCCCTAAATTGATCCGGCGGGAGGGCGGGATCCTCGGCCAAATTGCTGACGGGCAGATAGATCAAAAAGGTGGTTCCACCCTCGGCAGGACTGGAGACATCAATGAATCCTTTATTCTCCTTCATGATGCTGTTAACAATCGAGAGTCCCAGTCCGGTTCCGGACGCTTTTGTGGTGACGAATGCTTCAAATATTTTGTCTCTTATTTTTTCATCAATACCCTGCCCGGTATCGTGAACAGAGATGACTGCATAGTTTCCTTCATCCAAATGATCCGGTTTTTTGCACGCTCCGTGGGCGACCTTGCAATGGTCGATCTTAATGCTCATCGATCCCCCGTTCGGCATGGCATCGCGTGCATTAATAGCTAAGTTCATGAGCACCTGCCCCATTTGAGCGGAGTCTGCTTGCACATAAATCGGTTCATCGAAGGGCGTTGTGACCCATGTAATGGTTTCGCCGAGAAGCCGAGTCAGCATTTTCTCTGCATCCTGCAATATCCTGTTGAGATCCAGCATGACCGGCTCGGTTTTTTCCTTCCCCTCCAAATTGAGCAGTTTTCGGATGATTAACGAGGCTTTACGAGCCGCTTTAATCACTTCCTGTGCATGCTGTTCCACGTTATCGCTCTTCGGTTCAGCCACGATCAAACTCGAATAGCCATCAATAATAGTGAGCAGGTTATTAAAGTCGTGCGCCATACTTCCGGCAAGCGACCCCACCGCTTCTGTTTTTTGAGCCTGATGAAGCTGCTCAATGAGCAGCTCCCGCTCATTCGCCAGCCGCTCCCGTTCAACAGCAGGTATGATGATCTTTTTACTCAGCAGCGCATTGAACACCCCGAGCACGAATAGCCCACCGAACAGATAAACGGCTATCGCGAAAAAGATTGAAGCAGCAGTCGGTCCAGCCCCCAGCCAACCCATCTGCTGGAGAATAAATATAAGAAGAGCCCCCGAAATGACGGAGGAAATAAGGAATGCGACTCCAATAAAACTCAATATCTTCAGCTTTAAACTCATCATTTTTCCTTTAAGTAGGAAGGGATAAAATCGTAGCACTTAAAAAGCAGACACCCGTTTAAAATATTCCCAAGTATGATGGAAATCAACCCTATTGCGCATCCGCCCAAATCTGGAAATTACGCAACATCCGAAGCCCATCCGCTTGGGATTTCTCCGGATGGAACTGGGTTGCAAACACATTGTCTTTCCAAACCGCGGAACAATATTCGATTCCATAATGAGTGCGGCCTGCAACAATGGTTTCATCAGCAGGGCGGACATAAAACGAATGCACCAAATAGAAAAAGGATTCATCGTCGATACCATCAAACATGGGACAATCCGGTTTCACCTCATTCATCCGGTTCCATCCAATTTGCGGAACCTTCAATTCTTTCGGTAGCTCGAACTTTTTCACGGTGCCCTCAAAAATCCCGAGGCCCTGGATCTGGGGAGATTCTTCCGAACTCTGAAACAGAGCCTGAAGCCCCAAGCAGATGCCCATCAGGGGCTTACCCGCATCGACCCAGCTCGTAATCGGATCCACAAAATCGTGTTCCACCAAATGAGCCATGCAATCGCCAAATGCTCCGACTCCAGGAAGAATCAAGGCGCGGCAATCATCCATATCCTGCTTCCGAGAGACAATTTTTGCATCTAGTTCCAGAAATCGAAACGCGTTCGTTACACTCCCCAGATTTCCCATTCCGTAATCGATAATGCCAATCATGCGTTGTCCTTTAATTGAGCGAACAGTGTATCCATCCGGCGCATCAAGGGAACATAAAAACACCGAGAATACTGCCGGACCGCTCCTATCGAGCAGGAATCATCAAAACGCCTTAATAATCAACGTGATTGAGGTGATCAGAAGCACACCATAAATCAAAACGGTATAGTGCTTTTGTTCTGTCTTATGCGTGAGCCACCAACCCAATGCCACCCCTAAAGGAATAACGGGAAGCAAGACCGCACCCAATTTCAGATGATCCGGCTGAATGCGCCCGAGCAGGATGAAGGGAATCAGCTTCACCGAATTAAGCATCCAGAAAAAGGCGCAACTGGTTCCAACAAAACTTTTCTTTTCCAGCTGCTGGGGCAACAAATACATTTGCATAACTGGGCCGGCGGCATGGGCCAACGTGGAGGTCATACCCGCTCCAAAACCGAAGACCGTTCCATTGCCCCAACTGGGCTGTGATGCATGAATATGCTTCAAAATCCATTTCTTCGCCGCGAAATAGATCACAAAGATAATACCCAGTATCCCGATCAAAAGTTTCAACGCCGTATCGGACACAGAAATCATGGCCGAATCCGACACAAAGAGATAACTCGCCACCACCACACCCAGCAGGGTGGCTGGCAGCAGATAAATCAACCGGCCCCATTTCACATGCTTCCAATAGAAACAAAGTGCCAGCAGATCCATAAGGCAAAGCAGCGGAAGCATAAATCCCACCGCTGAACGAGCCGCGTTTGCCTGCGCGGGCCAGACCAAAATTAGAACCGGCAGCGCAACAGCCCCCACCGGGAAACCGCCCTTACTCATGCCAATCAGAAAGAGACTCAGCCCGATCCAAAACAGATCAAGCATGCTGTATGCGGCGAGGAATTCCATGATTTAAGCGCCGATACGCCCTTTGCTGGAAGGCAGGAGGTCTAGCGCCCTCGGATCCGAATCGCAGGCCACCCGCAGTGCGCGAGCAACCGATTTAAAGATGGCCTCAATGCAGTGGTGCAAATCTTCGCCGAACTTCAGTTCAATATGCAGGTTCATTTTTGCGGAATCGCAGAACGAGCGCCAAAAATGCTTGATGATGATGACATCAAAATCTCGGATATATTTCTGCTCATGCTCCATCTTATAGACAAAGAAAGGACGCCCCCCCAAATCGAGACAAACTTCCGCCTGGGCCTGCGCCTCATCCATCGGCAATACCCAGAATCCATAGCGATTGATGCCCTTGCGATCGCCCAGCGCTTCGTTCAACGCTTCACCAAGAACGATACCCACATCCTCAACCAGATGGTGATAGTCTACGTCGATATCGCCCGTCGCCTTAATGTTCAGATCAAAGAGCGCATGCTTAGCCAACAGATCGAGCATGTGGTCAAAAAAGGGAACCCCCGTAGAGATCTCATAATTTGCCTTTCCATCCACATTCAGCGTGAGATCAATTTGCGTTTCTTTGGTCTTACGTTCGATGTGCGATATCCGCGCCTGTTCCATATCATTTCCTTTGGTTCATACTAACTTACGAACGTCCCTTCTGCCCATCAAGCCTAATCGGGAAGACTACATTAAAAACAGAACGCATGGTGATACCGGCGCTTACTCATCGTATAAATTCAACGAGAGTACTTACACCGGTACGCTGATCCTACTAAAAAGCCCGAACCAGGCTTATCGCCTTCGGTTCGGGCCCAGATGCTGATCTCTTCTACTTCAGCCTGATAGGCTGAAATAAAGAAGCACTACTCCACCGGAACGGCATTCGTTGCCGGAGCTACAGGAGGCGCAACAATTGCAAAGGGTTCATCAATGCGAACCGGCGCATTGGAACTCCCAATCCATCCCTCGGCTTTCAGATCATCAATCGCCTGCTTGGCGCTATCAGAAATCATTTGGAAATGAGAAATCATTACGTCCTCATAGAGCGTATCAATCTCCACCATACGCGTTTTAGTTTCTGCATCCAAAGCCGTATTCGCCGTTAGCAACTCTTCGAGCTCCGCCGCCTTCACCGTATTGCCCGCACTCATCACCTTAGAGGCTTCAGACGTCCCTTTATTCGTTTTCACTTGCTTGCTCAGCACATCGAGGTGGGCCTGCAACTGAACCAACAGTTCTGCATGCTCATCGCCTTCTTTCAGAGACGTCACCGAGGAGGTCTTCAACTCATCAATCGAAGCATCATGCGCATCCAGGCGATCGGTCTGTGCATGATAGGACATATCAATCATTTCCTGAACTTTCGAGGATGTTGCACAACCGGACAGAAGGGCCAACGCTCCGAACACGGCTAGATATTTAAGTGATTTCATTATTTTCTCCAGTTGCTTAATGTTTCTTTAATGATCCGTAAGCTAAGACCAACCACCAATTGCGGTCAACCACTATATCATCTCTTCCAGCCTCGCGGTAGACTGTAAATTAAAAGACCCCGTTTTTATGAGCCCGATGTGTTTCATGCCGCGAACTCCTCCATCCAAAACTCTCCGTAACCTCTCACTATTGCATTATACAAGAGAATCATTAAGCTGTTTAAAACTATCCAAAGGTTAGATAATGAATAAAGAATTTGCAGTTTTACCCAAATGGCTAATTAATCTCTTTTTATGGATTGGCCTCATCGCCGGCATTGCCGTCCGCTCGCTCATGTTGCTCAACCGAGCCAATCCCGACGCCGCCATTTGGGTTTGGCGCTTTGCCATGGCCAGCTACTTCATCTTTTTCGCGTATCGCTATTTTATCGGCCGCCGCCGCAGGCGCGTGGTGATCAAGCACGACCTCATCGGAAAAATCACCCAGGCTGAAGGGCTCGATGAAACCACCCGCGAAGGCACCATCTACATTCTTCGTTCTATTGTCCGCTCGAAGGAACTATTCAACTTTTCCTTCATTTGCGTACTCAGTCTAATTGCCCTTATTCTCGATTTTTTCGTATAAAAACACCCAGTTTTACTAACAAATTTACGGAATCCGCAAATAGTACCTTTTTTGTACTTGATTAATTCTGCACGATCCCTACATTGATATCCATCAGCAACAAAAAGGACAAATGATGGCCACAATCACTTTAAAAGGAAAACCCTTCAACACCCTCGGCGAACTTCCAGCAGTCGGAAGCCAAGCACCGGCTTTTTCAGCCGTTAAAACCGATCTTTCGGAATGTGCCCTCGCAGATCTCGCCGGTAAGAAAGTCGTACTCAACATTTTCCCAAGCATCGATACCGGCGTATGTGCCATGTCCACCTCGAAGTTTAATGCCGAAGCCGGCAAGCTCGAGAATACCGTTGTACTTTGCGTATCTGCCGACCTCCCCTTTGCCTTGGGCCGCTTCTGCGGAGCGGAAGGCCTCGAAGAGGTCGTTCCAGTCTCCATCTTCCGCAATCCGGAATTTGGCACCGGCTATGGCGTCACCTTCACCGAGGGTCCGCTTGCAGGCCTACTCTCCCGCTCCGTGGTTGTCATCAACGAAACGGGCGAAGTGGTCTACACCGAACAGGTGGCCGAAACCACCGAAGAGCCGAACTACGAAGCGGCCCTTGCTTCCCTTTAAACGAGTTCCCTAGAACAAACACCCCAACAGAACGGGCCGCCACCTCCCCCTTGGCGGCCCGTTCACCTTTTTCGGAAGAGCAGAAAACCAAGACAAACCAACCGCTCGTGGGGCCGGGGATATTTCGCTTCCAATTTTGACCAAACGAAACCCTCCAATCCGTCCACTTTCAGGGCGTAATTTACGCAAATAGTTCCAAGCCTTGGAACGTTTCTGGAGCAGAAATGACACGATGTAAACATTGCCTAAGCAAGGCAGAAATGCGCAATGGAGGATGCTCTATTTGTGGGATTGATCCGGATAAAATAACCGCGGAGCTTTCCGCCGAAGAAAAGAAAGTTCAATTCCATGCGCGCGGAATTCTTCTGGTCGCCCTCTTCCATTTCATTGGCACCGTATGCGGCCTCATTCTAGCATCGCAATTTCCCACGCCCTTTCCGATGATTCTACTGGCCCTCATCAACTTATTGCTCGGCCTCGGTCTCGCCCATTATTCCCTGGCGGCCTATAAAGGTGCAACGGTTTACTATTTTCTGATCGGCATGGTGAACGTGATCTCCATTCAAGCAGGCCCCATACATCTCGCCGGCATCGCCCTCGCCCTATTGGGTCTTTATCTGGTGGGCAACAGCACCTCTAAATCCATTTTTGACCGCAGCCTACCGGAATAGCGCGAATCGCGAGCTCCTAACTAAAAAAAGAGCGCAACAGGAATATCCTGTGCGCTCTTTTCGTATTTTTGGTCGAACGACCTAACGCTCGGACATCGGCGTATAGTCGCGGAGTGTTTCGCCGGTATAAATCTGGCGAGGACGACTGATACGCAGGCTCTGCACGTGCATTTCACGCCAGTTGGCGATCCAACCCGGCATACGACCAATCGCGAACAACACCGTAAACATATCAACCGGAATACCGATCGCACGTAACAGAATGCCGCTGTAGAAGTCCACGTTCGGATAAAGATTGCGTTCAATGAAGTACGAATCGCTACGCGCCATTTCTTCCAGCTCATAGGCAATGTCGAGCAACGGATCCTCAACCTTCAGTGCTTTCAGCACATTATCCATCTGCACCTTGAGAATCTTGGCCCGGGGATCAAAGCTCTTATAAACACGATGTCCAAAGCCCATCAGTTTAACATCAGAATTTTTATCCTTAGCCTGCTCCACAAAATCACGGGGCTTGATGCCCTGTTCATGAATAGCCGTCAGCATTTTGATGACTTCGCAGTTGGCTCCACCATGCAAAGGTCCCCAGAGCGCACCCACACCAGCCGCAACAGAGCTGAAGAGCGAAGCCCGAGAGCTTCCCACCATGCGAACGGTCGAGGTTGAGCAGTTCTGTTCATGGTCGGCATGCAGCAAGAAGAAGAGATCCAATGCTTTTTCAACTGCAGGATGTGGCTCATACATATTGAAGGTTTCAGAGAACATCATGTGCAAGAAATTGCCCGTGTAGCTCAAATCAGGACGCGGCGGCATGAACGGTTTACCAATCGAAGTCCGATAGGCCCAGGCAGCAATTGCACGAACCTTGGAAATGATTTTAGCCGTAGGCACGGTGAAAGCCGGGCCCTCTGTTGCCGTGGTCAGCAGGTCGGTATTGTAGCAAGCCAATGCATTGAGAATGGCAGAAAGAACAGCCATGGGCGGCGCGTTGTCCGGAAAGCCTTCGAAGTGACTTTTCATTCCATAATGCAAGGTGGCTTCAGAAGCAATCTCATCGTCAAACTGACGCAACTCTTCCTGACTCGGAAGGTGCCCATACAGCACAAGGAATGCCGTTTCCATGAAGCTTGACTGATCAGCGAGATCTTCAATCGCATAGCCGCGATGACGCAGAATCCCTTTTTCGCCATCAATGAAGGAGATATCCGACGTACACGATCCCGTGTTTCCAAAGCCTGGATCCAGCGTAATCATTCCGGTTTTTCCACGAAGAGAGGTGATATCCAGCGCAACTTCTCCTTCACTTCCTACAACAACATCTAGTTCTAACTTTTTGCCTTTGTATTCCAGGATTGCTTTATCGCTCATAATTGAACTCCCATTTTTATTTTATTTAACGATTCTTTAACCGTTCGGCCAATATCTGCCGGCGATTCCACCACAATTAGACCGCACGCGGCCATGACCTTCTTTTTTGCGGCAGCGGATTCATCTGCTCCAGAAACAATGGCTCCGGCATGGCCCATGCGGCGGCCAGACGGCGCAGTTTGGCCAGCAATAAAGCCAATCACGGGCTTGGTCACATGGGCTTTTGCGTACAGGGCCGCTTCAATTTCCATGGAACCACCGATCTCACCAATCATAACAATAGCTTCCGTTTCCTCATCTGCTTCAAACATTTCCAGCAGATCCTTCATCGTGGTTCCAATGATTGGATCTCCCCCAATGCCAATGCAGGTTGATTGCCCAAGCCCCTGCTTACCAAGCTGATCTACCGCCTCATAGGTCAGGGTGCCGGACTTGGAAATGACTCCAATTGAACCTTTTTTTGCAATAAAACCGGGCATGATGCCGACCTTCGCGCCTTCCGGGGTTAGAATACCTGGGCAGTTTGGACCAATGAAACGGGAGTTTGTCTGATCCACAAAGGCCTTCACGTCCACCATCTGCGCCACTGGAATACCTTCCGTGATGCACACAATCAGCTCAATGCCCGCCGCGGCGGCCTCTATGATTGCATCTGCCGCAAAGGGCGGCGGAACAAAAATCAGCGATACATTTGCGCCAACCCTTTTCCGCGCTTCGGCACAGCTGTTGAAAACGGGAACCTTGCCCTCAAGCGCAGTTTGCCCGCCCTTGCCAGGAGTCACACCACCTACCACATTATTGCCATACTCCAGGCACTGGGTCGCGTGGAAGGTTCCTTCGGAACCTGTGATGCCCTGCACGATAATCTTCGAATCTTTATTAACCAAAATCGCCATGATAATTACCCTTTCGCCGCTTCAACCACTTTGAGCGCAGCATCCTCGAAAGAGTCCGCCGAAATGAGATCTACACCCGATTTTGCCAACAACTCCTTGGCAATATCGGCATTGGTACCCGCCAAACGAACCACCACCGGCACATTTAGGTCAAGCACCTTCACCGCCTCGATAATCCCGTTTGCAATACGATCGCATCGAACAATGCCGCCAAAGATATTAATCAATACGGCCTTCACATTCGGATCGGAAAGAATGATACGGAATCCGTTTTTCACGGTTTCCACATTGGCACTGCCGCCAACATCAAGGAAGTTGGCCGGAGAACCGCCGCGTTGTTTAATGAGATCCATCGTGGCCATGGCCAACCCGGCTCCATTCACCATACAACCCACCGAGCCATCGAGCTTGATATAGTTGAGGTCAAACGCGCTCGCTTCCACTTCGGTAGGATCCTCTTCATCGAGGTCGCGCATGGCCACCACATCGGGGTGCATATACAGCGCGTTACTGTCGAACGTCATTTTTGCATCTAAGGCAACCACATCGCCCTGCTCCGTCCTGACCAAGGGGTTGATCTCAACAATCGAGCAGTCTTTTTCGCGATAGAGGGTATAGAGTTTCTGGAAGATTCCGATGGCCTGCTTGGCCGCCTGACCTTCGAGCCCCAGTGCTCTGGCGAGATTGCGCGCTTGGAAGGGACGAAGTCCGAATCCCGGAGCAATCTTTTCTTTTACAATCTTTTCTGGCGAGGTTTTGGCAACCTCTTCAATTTCCATTCCACCTTCAGAAGACACCATGAAAACGTCCATACCCGAAGCGCGATCGAGCGTAATGGCCGCATAAAATTCCTTCGAGATATCAAGCGCCTCGGCAATCATCACTTTTTTAACAAGATGCCCTTCGGCTCCGGTCTGATGGGTGATGAGCGTCATACCCAGAATGTTTTTAATATTTTCAAGTGCACGTTCACGGCTGGTGGAAAACTTAACTCCTCCACCTTTACCACGACCACCGGCATGCACCTGTGCCTTAATCACATACTGCTCTGCTCCGAACTCCTTATGGACCTGGTCCAGCGCGGCTTCCGCCTGCGCCAAATCCTCGATCGTTACGCCATCCTGTATCGGGATACCATAACTTTTCAGGAGTTCTTTCGCCTGAAATTCATGAATTTTCATATGTCCTCTTTTCCTTTTATGGAATGGGAGCG
>JBAHZU010000057.1:0-9578 GCA_037132875.1 Pontiella sp. | reverse complement strand
TTTAATCCAATAACAGACCGTGGAAACGAAGAAAATGGAGGTTTAAGCCGGCGCCCCAAACTAAACGCATATCAATTAACCGGATATTCGGGCAATAAAAAGTGGTGCAAGTTTGTCTTTATTTAACACCGGCAAATTGGGATCATCTCGTTCGACTTTTTATGAAGAAAAAAAATGCATCTAAAGAGGGGCTCACGCTCGTTGAAGTTCTGCTGGCGCTGGTGATCCTCACAGTCGGCGTTTCTTCCATGATGGTGGCGATGTCGCGTTGCCTCTCGGTGGTGCGCACGGCCCGAAACCGCGATATGGCCCGCGGGCTGATTCAGCAGATCGACTTGGAATTTCCGATTGAAACGGTTGATATGGCTGAACTCTCGGAATCCGGCGAGTTTGACGATTTGGACGGCTATAGGTGGTTCCGCGATATTGAAATTGTTGATGAAGAAGAGCGGCCGGGCCTTTTCTATGTGACGCTGCGTGTCCAATGGTCGGAACGCGGCCGCGATGCTTTTGAAAAGGTCTCTATGTATAAATATGCCCCCAATGCGGAGAGCATCACCAGCGAGATCGAGACGAATTGATTTAAAACAGGAATTTTGACCCCTGCAACGTAAAAACAAACAACTGAATACACGCAACGGCTTCACCCTGCTGGAACTCTTGGTGGCCATGACGATTATGGTGATTGCCATGTCGATTGCCTTTCAAGCGTTCAGCGGCACCATCCGTGCTCGGAAGCGCGGCTTGGAGGTGCTGGAAGGCATCAAGCACGGCGATTTTGCAATTAGCCAACTGGTCCGCATCTTAAAATCCACCATCTTTTTTGATAACCCTCGCAAAATATATGCCTTCACCATTGAGAAGGAAGTCAACAACGGCCTTCCGGCAGACATCATCAGCTTGGTAACCTCCAGCGGCGCCTTCATGCCACACGACTCGCCGTTCGCCCACAGCCCGCACCGGATTACGCTTTTTATTGACGACGATGAAGGCGCCCCCGCTCTTTTCGTGACCGCAATGCCGGCGGTCGCCAACAGCGAGGACGAAGCAGAAGACTTCGATGCCGAACCCATCTTAGTCTCCCGCGAGGTCCAAGGCCTGGAAATCCTGATCTGGGACGAAGAAAACGAAGACTGGACCGATGAATGGGAACCGGAAAATTCCGTCCCCGAACGCATCCAGATTGCCGTCCATGTGGCTTCCGACCCATCCGATGAAGAACCGATTGAATTTAACCGCGTCATCGAAATTCCAGTATCTGCGTCGCTGGATGATAAGATTTCCAGCCCAACAACTATGGATAGCACAGACAGCTCCTCCAACGAATCAACCGAAGACAATACCGGCGGAACGGGAGAGAATGGCGGCGGATCGTCCACCAGCGTGGGGCCCCCTACCTCATGAAAACTTCGATTCTCAACGCAAAAGAAGGCGCCGCCCTCATGGTTTCATTATGGGTGCTGGTCATCTTGTCGCTCATCGTCAGCTCCTTTGCCTTTGAAGTGAATTTGGAAGGTATGCTGGTCTCGCATAAGCGCAAAAAATGGCGCGCCGAGATGATGGCGTTGTCTGGTTTGGAATATGCCAAAGCCATTCTGGATGAATGCACGGATGCCAAACAACTCGAAATTGAGGATATGGATGAGGATAAAGACGGCTTTATGCAGGCGGCCCTCTATATCCAGCGAGGCCTTTCCTCCACCTCGACCCTCGAATTTGAAGACGGCGGCAAATTTACCGTAACGATCGAATCGGCCGAAGCCGGGCGCAATGTCAATTTGCTAACTCGCGAGCAGTGGCTGGATATTTTTGAAATGGCGAACGTGCCCTCCACCGATTGGGAAGCCATGGTGGATTGCCTCACCGATTGGATCGATGAAAATGATCTGCATCAGATGGAAGGAGCCGAATCCGACGACCCCTTCTATCAAGAGGCCGGCTATCCGGTCAAAAATGGCCCGCTCGACAGCGTGGAAGAACTCTTGCTCATTAAAAACTGGGGCCCCGACGTGCTGTACGGAAAACTGGCCGACGATGAAAGCGACGAAATTTTCGGGATCTATGATATCCTCACGGTTTGGGGCGATGGAAAAGTAAACCTCAATACGGCCTCTAAAGATCTTCTGCTCAGCTTTTCTGAATATGATGATTGGGAGCTCGAAGGCGTGTTTGAAGCCCGCATGGGTGAAGATATGGAGCTCGGCACTCTCGACGATGGCATCCGAAGCTTGGAAGACGTTGGGGCTGATCCGGACAAATTTAAATTGCAAAGTACCTATGTGAAGGTAACTTCAGTGGGAGATATATTCAATAATCAGTATGCAATTGAAGCGATCTTCCTACTAAAAAATAAAGACTCCGTGGTGGTTTATTGGGATGAAGGACCTGTTAAATAAAATTAAAAAATTTCGTGAGAAGGTGGTCACGGTGGTCTGCCGTACCCCGGACGGCATCGAATGGACCACCCTGACGACGGCTCAGGACAAGACGGAACTGGTTCATCGAGAGACTCTTTCGATGAAACTCCCCATGAATTCCACCGCGGAAGAACGAGCCCGTCTCGAGTTGCCGGATATGGCGGATCACATCCAAGGAGAGATCACGGTGGCCCTGCGCTCGTCCGAGTTGCTGATGCGCACCATGAAGTTCCCAACGGCCGATCCATCAGAAATTTCGGATATGGTGAGCTTCCAAGTGGATAAATTCTCCCCCTTCCCGATCGACCAGCTGGCCATTGCCCATGAGATACGGTCCGTTTCTGACGGTACTGCACAGGTGCTCATGGCCGCGGCCAAGCGAGATCGCATTGATGCAATCGGCGACAGCTTCAAAACCAAAGGGTTCCATATTCACAGCATCGATGCCCGCATCCTCGGCTGGTTGCAGTTGCTGAAGGATGAGAAAAAACTCTCCGAAAATGGGTGCGAAATTCTGGTCCTGGCGGATGGCATCGATTTCATCCTCGTGGTCCTCTGCAATGGGCTTCCCATCACCTTCCGCTCGCTGGAGGTCCAGATCGACGACATGACGGTGGTGGACGAGCTGACCCATGAAATGAGCTATACCCTCACCATGCTGGATGCGGAATATGATCTACCGAATCCAGAAAGCGTCTGCTTCTGGAGCATCGAGGAAGTGCCGGCGCAGCTCCAGTCCAAGTTGGCCAAAAAATGCGGCCTTCAAGTGGACTATCGTTCTCTCGGAGAATTACCCCCGCTTTCGGAAGGCATCCTGCGGCGCGCTCGCAGCGAAGAGCACCATATTGAGCTCATTCCGCGCGAATGGACCGAGCATCAGCAACGGCTCAAACTCCGCAAACAATTCACCTTTATTGCTGGAAGCATTGCGGCGATTTGGCTACTGGTTCTGTTCATCGCCCTGAGTGTCTTTAAGGTGCGCGACCTTCAGCTGGCCTCAGCACAAGACGATGCCAATGCCATTGCTCCGCTGGCCCAAAAAGCAGAAACCAATCAGAGAAAACTCGAAGCGCTCAAGATGTATACCGACCGCACAGATTCCCCGATTGAATGCATGCGCGAAATTACCCAGCTGTTACCCGCCGGTGATATCGAGTTTCTTTCCTATAACTACAACAAAGACAAAGGCATTACCCTGCGCGGAAGCGGACGGAATAAGGGCCTTGTGACCGACTTCTTTGTCTCCCTGAATACATCGGATCTCTTCGAAGGGATCAAAAATGAGTCGGTCACCGAGAAAACCACCAAAGGGGCACGCCGCGCATACTTTTCGGTCACACTACCCCTCGCCTCGCAGGGAGATAACCCATGAAAATTTCCCAACGTGAAATGATTCTCGGGGTGATGACCCTCACCGCCGTACTCGGCTTCGTCACCTACGCCATCGTGGATGAAAAAGTCGATGCCCACAAAGTAAAGAAGATCGAAATCAATAATTTGCGTCAGCAGATCCGGCTCGATGAACGCCGGATCAAGATGCAATATGAGTGGATTTCTGAACTCAACGAACTTCAGCAAGACTTGCGTGTCTTTGATACCAATCAGAAATCTGTTTCCCCGGAACTGATGCAAACGGTGAATACCATCGCCCAGAAACACGGCCTGAACATCAGCCGAAATCAGCCCCGCGGCGAAAAACCCATCGACGATCTTTTTGAGCTCGCCATCAACTGCACGTGGGAAGGCAAGCTGACGGCCCTTGTTGGGTTTCTTTCCGAAATCCAGCAACAAGGCGTTCGCTATGATATTCGTTCGCTAAACGTTGCCCCCGTGGGCAAGAATACCAACCGCCTCAAAGGGAATATGCTCATTAACTGCGCCTATACCCGCAAACTAGGCGGAGCGGAAAACAAATAACAACGCGCGTTTCAGGATTCGTCCCCGTTTCACACACACCTTAACCCCCACCCTCTAAATTATGAATATCCTATCCATCCCCACCGGCGACTATCAGGAAATGTGCTACATCGTCTGGAGCCAGGAAAAGAAAGCCCTCGTCTTCGACCCCGGCTTCGATGCCGATGATCTCTTCCAGATCTTGGAAAAGCAGGAATTGGAGGTGGCGGCCTATGTGCTGACTCACACCCACTATGACCACATCAATGCGCTGGCCGATCTGCACGAAAAAGCGCCGGCGCCCATCATGGTGCACGCCAAAGATTGGGAATGGGCCTTTTCGGAACGCAACCAAAGCATTCCCCACTATCCCCGGCCCCGCAAACCGGAAAAGGCCACCCTTCAATGGTTGGACGATTCCAAAGACTGGACCGTTGCAGATTTAACGTTCCAATGCGTGGAAACCCCCGGCCACACCCCCGGTGGATGTTGCCTGCTATTCCCAGAAGGAAAAATCATGATCACCGGCGATACGCTATTCAAAGGCTCGTGCGGTCGAACCGATCTCCCCGGCGGAAACCCGCGTCATCTAAAAGATTCTTTAAAACTACTGCGCGAATTAGACGACGACATTCAGATTTTCCCTGGCCATGGCGGCGACAGCACGATAGGCGAAGAAAAAGCCACCAACTTCTTTATGCAATAAGGGCGATGCAGGTCGGGCCGGCGAGCGCCCATTGATCCGCGATCATTCAACCCCCAGGCGGTTCTATCTCGGCAATTTAATATTGCGCCGAATATATGTGGGCACATCCAGATCCTGATTATTATGAATCGTCGGATCCGTATAGATGAATTCCCCCTTCCCCGTGGCTTCCAGCAACAGCTCGCCCTGACCAGACTTTCTATTAAAGTTCATTCCGAGCTGACGCTGGCTATCAACCAGCGGTTCCTTCCACCGCTCAGCCACCAGCGTAATCACCGACAAGCGGCCTTCAAACCCTGGTTCAACCGAAACACCAAAGTTCATCCAGACCTCTTTTGGAAGCTTTTCCAGAATACGGTTCATCACCGCATCAATTTCACTCAGCTTCAAATCGGGCCCGCCCGTGAGCCCAACAATAATACCCGCCGCACTTTCCAGCATGTTCCCTTTATCCAGCAAACGGTGAGTCAGCAAGGTATCGGCCACCGTTTGAGCACGGTCCACGCCCGACCCTTCGGCGCTCGCAAAATGGCAAAACCCATCGCAACTGCGCAACATCGTATGAATACTGGCAAAATCGAGTCCACAGATTCCATTGCGCGTTAGCATACGGCCAATGGCAACGATGCCATCCATCATCACCTGATGACTGCGGGCAAACACCTCCTCCACAGGAAGATCCGCATCGGCCCGATCAAACAGGCATTCATTCGGAATCCGAATAATGGCATCCGCGTGCGTTCGAATGCGCGTAAGCGCCTCTTCCGCCACCCGCATTGCTTTTTTACCTTCAAATTTAAAGGGGATGCTCACCATGGTCAGCACGAGAGCGCCCGCTTCGCGAGCAATACGGGTGATAACCGGCACCGCGCCCGACCCCGTTCCGCCCCCCAATCCCGCCACAATCACCAGCAAATCCACCTGCCGCAACTGGGTCCGAATACCGGAAGAATCTTTTTCAATCGACTGGCGGCCCAGTTCAACATCCCCCCCCGAGCTGAGCCCTTGGGTCGTGGTGGCCCCCACCTGAATGATGCGCGCCTCCTCCATATCGATGGCTTCCAGCACCTTAGTATCGGTATCCACCGCCATCGCATTGATTTCCGGGTTCAGCAAAAGCATGCCCTCCACGGCCCGAGCGCCGCTGCTGCCAACCCCCATAACGAGAATACGCGGAGCGCGAATGCCTTTGGGTTCAGTTGTCGATTGATCAATCATGTACATTCCCCCAGAAAAGCGTAAGGAGCTTTTTATAGAACGACCCCTTTTCAACGCGCTTGTTCAGCGATGCCGCATAGCGCATGGCCCCAATATGGCAGGCATAAAGGGGGCTGTCTTTGGCCGAGGACAAACCATGCACATCGAATGGTTTTCCGTGTGCGCACGGCACATTAAAGACCTTCTGGCCCAGATCTCTTGCGCCATTAAGAAACGAACCGCCCCCCGTAAGCAACACGCCAGCACTCAGCGGAATATTCGGACACTGCTGTTCCACCTGCTCCTTCACCAGCATAAAAATCTCTTCCATCCGCGCATTAATGATCGTGTTGAGCGTAACAGCCCGAACCATTTTTCCGCTAAACCCCTGCGACGCCGCCGGAATGGAAATATTATGATCCCGTTCCATCAGATTGGTCAACGCGCTGCCATCTTTTTTCTTCACCCATTCGGACTGGCTGATCGGGATCTGGAGCCCCACAGAAATATCATTGGTAATATGGTCTCCCCCCACCGCAAAGGAGCCCGCGGCCTGAACAAATCCATCGTGATACACCGTAAAATCCGTTGTGCCGCCGCCAATATCCACCACCAGCACGCCAGCCTTTTTCTGCTCGTCGTTCACCACCGCCAACGCAGCACATAATCCCGTAAAGACGGCATCGCTACACTCAATCGGGGCGTCATCCACAATCTTTCTAAAATTATCAACTGCGCTTCGTTTGCCATGAATCGTCAGCATATCCACCCGAAGCTCTTCACTCGTCATTCCAACGGGATTGATGACCTTCATCGTATCATCCACCTGAAAATACTGTTGCAGCGTATGTAGCTTGATCCGATTTTCAGGCAACGCCACTTTTCGGGCAATTTCAATCACCTCGGCCACATCATCAGGATCCACATCCGAAAGCTGATTATCCGACGGGTCCACCATGCGATGCATTCCCGTGCTTTTCTTGGCTTCCGCCTGGCCGCCAGAAGTCACCAACACCACGGAATGAATGCTCTTCCGGCAATTTTCCTCGGCGGCCTTAATGGCCTTGCGAACGCACTTCATCGCATCATCCCGATTAATGATTTCGCCTTTGCGAATGCCCCGCGATTCCGTTTCACCAATCCCGATAACCGACACCACATCGTCATCGCGCAGTTCGCCCACCAAAACACGGACCGTCGTGGTTCCAATTTCAAGAATTGCAATTGCTTCGAGTGCCATACGTCTCCCAGATTAATAAAAGGTCGTAGGCACTTTGGCCGAATCAAGCGTAAGGTCCACATCCTTCACCCGCTGTCCGCGACCGGTGGAAACCTTAATCACCGAAGCCAGATTCATCAGCTTCGGCTCCAACGAAAAACGAGGCATACGAACACGAATTCCGCCCTTCAGTCGCATATCAATATAATCGGAATATTTCAGATCCAAGCTTTCGATCTGGATATAGGTGCGGAGATAGCCTGCGCGGTCACAAATCCCAATAATTTTCAGCGCCGTTTCCACATCAATATGTCCCAACGGTTTTCCCAGTTCGAGTTTCACATCCAGCCCCCGAATCACCGGCAGGGTGTTCAGGCTCGTCCGATGCGGCAGCACATAGCCATAGCGATCCACCATGAATGGATATTTCGAAACCCTACGCCCACTAATCTGGGCCACAGGAACCCGCTCCTTCACCCGGACCATCAGCGTGCTCGGCAGCTGGCGTTCCAGCTCAACCGATTCAATGCGAGCCACCTTCATCAGCTTCTCTTCAATTTCTTCAAACGAACATTCCCAAAGATTCATTCCTTCGCGAAGGCCACTAAATTCTCGAATAAGATCTTCTCCAAGATTTCCATCGCACGAAATATCTAGTTGCTGAATTTCAAAACGCGGATTCTTGGAATAGAGTTGATCCCCAATCCAGGAGAATCCCCGAACCAGACCGATCAGAATTCCAATAATAATAAGGCAGAGCAAGATGATCGAAATCGATCGACGCGCCAAAGTGGAGCCCTCGCTCCCCTTGCGCTTTGCCCGAACATACTGCAGTTTTTTTTGTGTTGTCGTCTTCTTTCGTGCGGCCATTCTTACGTCCCTAAATCAATGTCTAAACTATAGTTGAGCCCGTTCCATGATGCTACAGCAAAGCTCGGAAAATCCGATTCCAGCAGCCGCGGCCGCCTTAGGCAACAAGCTGGTTGCGGTAAACCCAGGAACGGCATTCAATTCCAACACATAGGGTTTGTTCTCCGGCGAAAGTCGGAAGTCAACGCGGGCCACATGCTCCGCCTCCAGACCGTGGAACGTTTTCAGCGCCATCGCCTGCACCTGCGCCACCAGATCCGCGTCCAATACGGCCGGGCAGATATAAGCCGTGTCTTGATTCAGATACTTCGCCTCAAAATCATACCACTCGCCATTCGGTTTAATTTCAACCACCGGCAACACCTGTCCATCCACCACACCCACCGTCAGCTCGCGCCCCGGAATATATTCTTCCACCAGCACATCCGACGAATAGGACGCCGCATCGGCAAAGGCCTCCTCCCACGTCGACGCATCGAACACCAGATGGCACCCCACACTAGACCCCTCCCGCGGTGGTTTCACCACCAAAGGAAAAGGAAGCGTCCGAGCCGAAGAACAATCAATCACTTCGCCCGCCGGAACCGGAATCCCCTTCTTTTTCAGTCGCTCACGCGTCAACACCTTATCAAATGAAACGCGGCTCGACTCCGCCCTCGAACCCGTGAAAGGAATTCCCAGCGCGGCCAGCTTCTGCTGAACGCCACCGTCTTCACCAAATCGACCATGCAAACCCACAAAGACCGCCTCAATCCCGCGCGGAATATTAAACGCTTCCGAGATCACATCAATTTCAGTCACCTCATAACCGCCATCGCGCAATCCCTGCGCAATCGCCGTCGCAGATTTCAGCGAAATCTCCCGTTCCGAAGAAATGCCACCCTTTAGAACCGCCACTCTCAAAAATCGTCGTTCGCCCATTGCACACCCTCTTGTCTTTCGTTTAAAAGCCTCAAAAATACACAGGAAGCATCGGAGCGTCAAAATGTTGCTCCAACATTAAACCCAAGGTCCCATATACAGCACGCCATCGCACATACGAAAACAAGGTCGCGCCCCGTGTGGGGCGCGACCGCCTTTTACAAATAATTCCCCGTAGGTATCCAAGTTTCAATCCACGCGCCCCGTGCGGGGCGCGACGGCAAGGGCGACCGTGATGATTAAAATTGGGATTGTTTCAATCCACGCGCCCCGTGCGGGGCGCGACCAGACAATGGCCCGCGCAGTCTGCCAATCATGGGTTTCAATCCACGCGCCCCGTGCGGGGCGCGAC
>JBAHZU010000052.1:0-45023 GCA_037132875.1 Pontiella sp. | reverse complement strand
AAATCGGCAACCCAAGGGGAGAAATAACGAAAACAAAATTACCCGAGGGGTTAATTGGCACGGCGCATCATGATCAGGCCACCGATCTGCCCCAACACGATCGGAATCCAGGGCAGTAACCAGGGATAAAGCTCAGGATTTTTATCGAAGGTATCGGAGAGGATGATGAAAACATAGTAGATGAACATAATTACCAAGCTCATCAACATTCCGATGGACGATTCTTTGCGGTGCGATGTGATGCCAAGCGGAATGGCAATCAGCACAAACATCAGGGGGGCAAGAGCCAGACACAGGCGCTGATTAAACTCAATGAGATTACGACCATGCTCAATGCTTTGATCATACTTCTGCATCCACTCCATATCGGCATCGGGATTTCGAATAACATACAGCAACTCGGAGAAGGTCAGAAACTTTCGCTTTTTCCGGACCGTGCTACTCTTTGTCATTTCATTCAGGTCGACACGGATCGGATGCTTTTTAAAATTAAAATACTGCGATTTAGAGGGATCTTCCGCATCTGCAATTTCGACGCGCACATCAAACAGGTCAATCTTCAGGATCTTTTCCTCCCGATCTATCGTCATGATTCCGCTCTCTGCCCGGATGGTATCCTCGATCTCTCCGCTCTCTTTATCAATTTTGTATACGATTAGATCTTTGACCTTGTTCTTATTTTTTTTCCCTACATAGATCATGTAGCCCGGGAAATCGCGAATAAAACGCCCTTCCTCCAGCAGCTTGATCGGGTCTTCCACCCCCATACTGAGTGCATTTTTTTTGAGGTATTCCGCGGCATAGGTCGTGCGCGGATAGATGACAAAGCTATTATAAAAACAGACGGCGGTCAGCAGCACCGAAAAGAGAACAACCGGAGAAGCCACCTGCCACAAACTCAGCCCACCACTCCGCATGGCACCAAGCTCGCTGTCGGAAGAGATTCGACCAAACAGCAAAAGCGAAGCAAACAGCGCACTAATCGGGATGGTATAGGACATGGAATATGGAAGAGTGAAGAGCGCAAACTGTCCGATTACACCGAGTGGAAGCCCCTTCGCCATATAATCGATCAGCTTGTACATGGTGCCGATGCTGAAGGCAAACGTGATCAGCAGCAGCGCCGTGCCAAAGATCGCCAAAAAATCAAACAACAGATATTTGGTCAATTTCCGCACGCTAGTCTCCCGAAAACTGCCGATCGTATAGCTTCTTATAAATGGTATTGTTGGCATAAAGTTCGTCGTGCGGACCGAAGCCCGCAATACGCCCTTCATTGAAGACAGCAATCTGGTCGGCATTACGGATGGTGCTGAAGCGATGCGCAATGATGATTACGGTTTTATTCTGAATCAATTCTTCCAAGGCCGTCTGAATTTTCTCTTCACTTTCAGAGTCCAGCGCAGACGTGGCCTCATCCAGAATCAGGATGGGCGACTGCTTCAGAAAGGCCCGAGCAATGGCAATGCGTTGTTTCTGACCGCCAGACAAACGCGTTCCGCGCTCGCCCACCATCGTTTCATACCCGTTATCGAGCTCGAGAATAAAGTCATGTGCATAAGCATGGCGTGCGGCCTCATACACCTGCTCATCGGTCGCGTTCGGATTTCCGACTCGAATATTGTTCAACACGGTTTCGTTAAAGAGGAACGTATCTTGGGATACCACGGAAATTACCGAACGAAGCTCCTGCTTGGAAACCGTTCGGACATCCATCCCATCAATTTTAACCCCTCCTTTTTCAACATCGTAGAAACGAGGAATCAGATCCGCTACGGTTGTTTTTCCTGCGCCACTCGGGCCCACCAGCGCCACACTGGTGCCGGGCTCAATCGTTAGATTAATATCCTGCAACACCCATTCTTCCAAATACCGAAAATGCACGCCCTCAAATTCTATCCGACCCTTAATGGAACCGAGAGCCGTTGGATTTTCCGGCTCGGGCACCTCATTGGATTCATTCATAATATATTCAATACGTTGCAAAGCGGCTTCACCGCGCTTGAGCGACATATGAATTTCGCCAAATTTCTTAATCGGTTCATAGGCCATATACAGGGCGGCGAGCATAGCTACGGCAACGGCTTCAATATTATGTTGCAGCATATATACCAACGCCCCAGATACACAGAAGACCCCGATGATCTCAATGGTCGGACGAATGATTTGCCCATATTTAACCACTTTCATGGATAAATAGCAGAAATTATCCAATGCACTTCGGAAGCGATTCATCTCGCGGTCCTGCAGATTGAACGCTCGAATTTCGCGCACGGCATTCAGATTTTCACTGACCAGTTTTGAAATATCGCCACTCTGTGCCTGCACCTGCTTGGCCCGTTTCAGGATCTTCTTTCCGAAGATGCGGAGCGGAAGGATAATGAGCGGCACCGTGGCAATAAACATGATTAGGAACAGCCCATTCTTCTCCTGAAATGCCAGATAGATCAATGCCACAATGGCACTCAGCATGGTCACCGGCTGTTTTATGAGATCATTTGCGACCTTGGTTAAAACCTGCTGCAACGAAGCACAATCCCCCAAAACACGCGCCATCAGATCGCCCACCGTATTTTTATGATAAAACGACATCGGCAACTGCTGTAGTTTTTCTAGCACATCGCTCTGCAACTGCAAGAGCACCCGCATGCCACAAAAGGAAATGAGGTAGGTATTCATAAAACCACTGATGGCTCGCACGGTCATGGCCAAAGGAAATGCCGAAACATATAACACCATGACCATGATTTCAGGACGCGGATCAGTAAAAAGCAACGGAATGACATACTTCAGCATTACCGGAAGCCCAAAGCCTCCAGCCACCCCATAAATCACAGCAGCAATCAGACCCCCGATGAATGGTTTTTTCACGGCATACAGATACTGCAAATAAGGTACGTATATTTTTAGATTACCCATGAGTGATTTCTTTATAAAATTCATGTCGCCCTTTCTACCAACTTGCTCGCACGGATTCCATCTAAAACCCCTACGTCCTTCAACGGGCTAGCCCAGGTGACCGCCCCGTTGCCGAGGACGTCAAGTGATTGGATGATCCGCCAAAATACCGTTACCCTCAGCAACTCGCTCGGGAACACATCCATCACCCAAGGGAATGAACAGAACTTCATCGGTTCATCCATGCTGCCCTCCCTTTTCATCGGCGTGCAGGGCGCAGTTCATCTGATTAGGGCCCAGATCAGCATCGCGTAAGCAAAAAGGAATGCCGACATTTTCTGGGATTATTTATCCCAACACGAAAGCCATACGGGGCGGGAAAATGTCTTCAAACGCGCTTCGTTCGTTAAAAAGGACGGCGGCCTTTGGCATTTGCGCGAACCTGCTGGCGCTTAGGCGCGGGCGGATTTTCGAGATAGAGGCTGTACCACTGATCCCCGAATCCCGCATTGGAAAAGCTCTTCGGCCGATTGTTCGCAAGTGCTTCCCAGTTGCGGGTGATGACTTCATTGTACATCTTGCCCTTCGCTTTCGTCAGCAACTGGCTCGCATCGTCCAATCGTCCGCTTTTCACCTGAATCCAAGACATGACCCCATAGAGCAATGCTCCACTGTCCTGCCGGAACCAACGGGAATAACGCTTGAACGTTTTTTCTGCACCGGAAATATTCTTTGCCACATATTGGCGCGACATTTTCATGGCCACCAGCATGGGATCCGACAGTACGGGACCCGTCAGAAAGTTTTTCGCAAAGATTGCATCCACCTCATCAAATTCTTTCAGCTGATAGAGAAACTGTAGCCGCATGGTGGCAATCTGCTTATGCATGAGCAGGTTCCACCTTTTATAGACCTCAAATCGTTTCGTGAATTCGAGCGCTTGTTTGAAGAGTTCATGCTGATCGCGCGTGACCAGCTTCTGCATCAGCTTGGGGTTCCCGCCGGGCTTATTCTGAAACTGATTGATCTTATGGTTCAGGCGCTTCTGCCCCTTTTCCATCATCTCCTGCAGTTCGGCATTCAGTGCTTTATACTTTTTACGCATCAGGATGCTGATAATAATCTGCGAGGCAATAAAGCCGAGAATTCCAAATACGACGGTTCCGCTTTTCACACCGGACGCCATACACGTTCCGCTGATTGTTAGTGCAATAATAAGTGATATAGCCAGTGCTATCATTTTCTCGGCCCTCTTTTTAAAATAGTTTGTTCGGATTAGCTCTAAATGACTCCCAGAAAATTGCTTCCGAGTACAGCGGTTTTGCAAATTATTGCATGGGGCAAGAACGGCGAAAACCGCTCAGATTCTTATATATTGGCGACTACCCCTTGACCTAAAATCATCAAATACGCATAACTCCCTCCGTAATGAACAAACCTTATCTGCAATACAAAGAATACATGAAAGAACGGTATGGCGATCCGTTGTTCCGAGTTCCGATCGATTTCAACACCGGGTGCCCCAACCGGGAACTGGATGGATCGGGGGGGTGCACCTTCTGCAATGTGCGCGGTTCGGCCGCGGTGCAGACCCTTGGAAAAGATTCGGTGGAAGAACAAATGAACGAGGCCATCCGCTTTGCGCGCAACCGCTACGGCGCAAAAAAATATATGGCCTATATCCAAGCCTATTCCGCCACCTTTGGGAAAAACCAACAGCCCAGATATCTCGCCCTATTGGATGCCTTCGATTTCACAGCCGTCAGCATTGGCACGCGCCCAGACTGCCTAACGCCCCAAGCCTACGACTTTCTGAAGGAACTCAACCAGCATATTGAAGTTTGGGTGGAACTCGGCGTGCAGACGGTGCACGACCGCACGCTTGAACGCATCAACCGCGGGCACAACTGGGCTTCCAGCAAGGAGGCCATTCAAAAACTGCATGCCTTGGGCATTAAAGTGGCCGTACATGCCATCCTCGGTCTGCCCGGAGAAACGGCGGAAGATTTCCAGCACACCGCCGACTCCCTCGCAGCGCTACCGATTGATGCCGTAAAGATCCACAACCTGCACCTTGAAAAAGGCACCACCCTGGCACTCGAACATGCGCTGACCCCCCTTCCCGTTTTGATGGAACACGATTTTGCAGAACATCTGATGGACTTCATCCGCCGCATGCCGCCGAACATTCCGATTATGCGCCTGACCACCGACACGCTGGCCGACGAGCTGATTGCTCCGAAATGGCATATGGCCAAAGGACAGTTCAAAGATTATGTCATCCAGCAAATGACCTGCCGAGAATGGAACCAGGGGGATCTCGCGGGGCGACAAAAAACAGATCAGCGGGCGACGAAAAGCTGCTTACGAACGGTTAAAACAGACGACGGCTCCGTTACGTTCTGGAATGAAAACTATAAAGAGCACTACCACACGCCCGCCGGCGCGCGTCTCGAAGCCGAAGAAAAATATCTGGTTCCGAGCAAACTCAAAGAACGTTTGGCGCAGGGAACGGTTCAACTCTTAGATATTTGCTTTGGGCTAGGATACAATAGCTTGGCCGCTCTTGAAGTGGCCTCCACGCTGCAAACGAAATTAACGGTGACGGCGCTGGAAATGGACCGCCGCGTTGTGGGAGCCGCATCCCAGACCATCCTGACCCTCGCAACGGATTCCAATGATTGGGGGGAAATCCTGAACGATCTCTATGAAAATCAGGCATCGCATCTCTCGAATCAGTCCTCCATCGCCATGCACTGGGGCGATGCGCGCCATACCCTCTCTAAATGCAACCCATCCACCTATGATTTAGTCTTTCTCGATGCGTTCTCGACCCAACGAAATGCTGAGCTATGGACGGTCGATTTCTTTAAAAAAATAAAGCGCGTCATGAAACCGAACGCCGTTCTCCTGACCTATTGCGCCGCCCTTCCGGTTCGTGCGGGCCTAATGGAAGCCGGTTTTTATGTGGGCGAAACCGAGCCCGTTGGCCGGCAGCGCGGCGGCACCCTTGCGGCGTTGCGAGAAATTGACCTTGAGATTCCCCTTTCCGAGCAGGAAGGCCAGATGATCCGCGAAACGACTCGGGGCCTACCCTATCGCGATCCCTATGGGGTCCGGACCAACAAAGAGATTCTTAGAAATCGGCAGGAAGATATTCTGATCCAGAAGAAATCTCGCTGATCCATCGCATCCACTCTACAAGCGCATTTTCGAGCGCCCCCGAACGATTCCTCCTTCCCTCCGCGACCCTAATAAGGTGCAATTTTACACGCCTTTTTTTGTTCCCTGCACTTCCAATATCCCGATATCTGTGCTTTATTTCCCCGCATTATGACAAATGACATCCATTTAACTGAAGATTTACGCGTAAAGAAAATCAAAAAACTGGTCACGCCAGCCAACTTGAAAAAAGAACTACCGCTCGGGAATGCATTAACCGAAAAAGTTCTGGCCGACCGGAAAATCGTGCGCGATATCATTCATCTGAAAGACGATCGCCTCCTGATCATCATCGGCCCCTGCTCCATCCACGATCCGGAAGCCGCATTGGACTATGCCAAACGTCTTGCCGCACTGGCTGAAAAAGTAAAAGACCGCTATTTCATCGTTATGCGGGTCTATTTTGAAAAACCACGCACCACCATCGGCTGGAAAGGCTTCATCAACGATCCCAAATTGGATAACACCTGCGATATGGAGTTTGGCCTGCACGCCGCACGCCAATTGCTGTTGGATATCGCAAGCCTCGGCCTGCCCATTGCTACTGAATTTTTGGATCCAATTGTACCGCAATATACCGCCGACCTAGTCAGCTGGTCTGCCATTGGTGCCCGCACCACGGAATCGCAAACGCATCGCGAGATGTCCAGCGGGCTCTCCATGCCGGTTGGCTTCAAAAATGCCACCGATGGCAATATTGAAATTGCCATCAATGCCATCGAATCTGCCAGCAACCCGCATTGTTTTCTCGGCATCGACCAGGACGGTCGCTCGGCCATGGTTAGAACCTCGGGAAATCCAAACACCCATTTAGTACTGCGCGGAGGCAAAGGCCCCAACTTCCAATATCCGGAAGTCACCTATGCCGCCTGCAAACTGGAAGCCGCCGGCTTGGAGCCCTCGCTCATGGTCGATTGTTCACATGCCAACGCCAACAAGGTTGCCCTCAACCAGGTTAAGGTATGGGACAGCATCCTGGCACAACGGGCCAGGGGAAATTGCCCGATTACTGGTGCCATGGTGGAAAGCTTCATTAAAGAAGGCAACCAGAAGATTTCTGGCGACATGGAATATGGCCTCTCTATCACCGATCAATGCATCGACTGGGAAACCACGGAAAAAATGTTGCTCGGATAATTGGGCTGAACATCCAAGGCGTGGAACACGGGCAGCGGCCCGTGCTACATACCCGCCAGTTCACCGAGGGTAATCCCGCCCCACCCCGGTTGGGCGAGAAGGTATTCCAACAGCTTAGCCGAAGCCACGGCATCATAGAGCGCATCGTGGGCTTCTTTGCCCTCGCAGAGGGCATCGACCCCCGATTTAAGGTCGAATAGGACCACCAAATCGTCCAGCGCATAGGATGCACACCCTGGCCAAACCTTACGCGCAATCCTCAAGGTATCGATCCAGTTCCCAAACGGATGCATCGGCGCCATTGCCCGGGTGAACTTTTTCTCCGTGCCCACATTATGAGCACACAGCGGAACATCAGTAAGGCGAGAACGAATCCTCAACCAAAGTTCCTGCGGCGCTGGAGCGGCGGCAATCTCATGGCGAAGCACTGCATGCCGCCCGGGCACATGCGGATTAAAGGGCCGATGGGCATCCACCCGCAACAAACTCTCGAACATCGAGTCCGAGTCCACCTTGCCACCGTCTAACGTGACCATGCCAATCTGCCACGGCTCAGTCGGGAAGCCCCGAACGGAACCGGTCGTTTCATAGTCCAGCACCGTGATGCGGGCATTAAAAATGGCCATGGTTAAATCCATGGCCATGATCATCCAGATTATCGGATCAATTGATAGGATAAATTAGCAGACCGGATTATTTTCTAGCACAGCACCCAACGATCCTGGCCATCACTAATCCCGTCTTAAATTAGCCTTCCAAAGCGAGAAGAAGCGGTTCTTCAAGTGCTTCAACAATCCAGCGAAGGAAGCGCGCACCGTCCGCACCATCAATAATGCGATGATCATAGGACAGCGACAACGGCATTTTCATTTTGCCATTTTCCTTCACAGCACGGCCCACTCCCAGAATAGCCACTTCTGGCGAATTCACGATCGGCGTAAAGAAAGTACCCCCGATTCCCCCGAGATTGGTGATCGTAAAGGTCCCGCCTTGCATATCCGCCAGACCAATCTTGCCCTCACGAGCTTTGGCCGCAATGCCGCCGAGATCCTGAGCCAATTGAATCATATTCTTCTGATCCGCATCGCGAATCACCGGAACCATCAGTCCTTTCTCGGTGTCTACCGCAATCCCAATATTATAGAATTCCTTGTAGATGATTTCCGCCTTATCAACATCAATACTGCAGTTGACGTTCGGAAAGGCTTTCAGGGCCGATGCCACCACTTTCACGAGAATTGCGGTAATGGTAAGCTTGGCTCCATGAACCTCAGCCTTCTTCGCAAACTTTTTACGGAGTTCGTCCAGATGCGTAACATCTGCCCAATCCTGCTGGGTAACATGTGGAATGGTGGTCCAACAATGCGTCATGTGCTTCATGGTCGCTTTGCGGATGCCCGACATTTTCTCCACCCGGGTTGCACCCGGAGCGCTTGCAGGGCGTGCCGTACGGTCACCCCCACTCTCCATCGAATCTTTGGCATAGTTTTTGACATCTTCCATGCTAATTCGACCGCCTTCACGGGATGCAGTTACCTTATGAATATCCATCCCCAGCTCACGAGCCAGACGACGCACGTTCGGTGCTGCGGAAACAGCATGGGCCGAACGAACCGGTGGGGCGGGCGCCGGAGTCGGGGCCGGTTCGGGCGGAGCCACCACAACCGGTTGCTCCGGTTCTCGACTGGCCACGGGAGCGGCCGGGGCCGCAACAGAAGCCAAAGCCGGCTTTTCTTTTGGAGCAGCCGCGACGGGGCCGGTGGTTTCAATGGTGAAGACCAACTGGCCCACCTTCACGGTGTCGCCCTGCGCCACGTGAAGAACCGAAAGGGTTCCCGCTGCTGGAGAAGGAATCTCCATGCTCGCCTTACCCGCTTCAATTTCTAGCAGCGGCTGGTCTTTTTCGACCACATCGCCGGCAGCAACCAGCACGTTGATCACGTCGCCAGATTCAATATTTTCTCCAAGGTCTGGAAGTTTGAACTCAACGGTTGCACTCGCAGCCGCAGGTTCTGCCGGAGCCTCAGGAGCGGGGGCAACCACGGGGGCGGGGGCAGCCACTTCCGCGGCGGGCTCTTCCGTCCCGGCTACCGGAGCAGCAGGAGCTGCCGCGCCATCCTCGATGGTGAAAACAAGCTGGCCCACTTCAACCGTATCGCCCTGCGCAACATGAATTGCACTCACGGTTCCTGTGACTGGCGAAGGAATCTCCATGCTGGCTTTGCCCGCTTCAAGTTCCACCAGCGACTGGCCGTCGGTTACCGCTTCGCCCACTTCAACGAGGACGTTAATCACGTCTCCGGATTCAATATTTTCTCCAAGTTCTGGAAGTTTAAATTCGAGTGCCATGTTCTTATTCTCCTAGCGGATTCGGTTTGTCGGAATCGATGCCCAGTTCTTTGCGGGCTTTTTCCAGTTTGTTTTTATCAAATTCACCTTTAGCAGTCAGTGTTGAAAGCACCGTAAAAGCAATCGCCTGAGCATCCACTTCAAAGTGCTTGCGTAGCGCACGGCGGCCGTCTGAACGACCAAACCCATCCGTACCCAGCACCGTAAGTCCTCCGGGAACGGCCTGTGAGAGCGCGCTCGGAAGCACCTTCATATAGTCGGATGCGGCAATGACCGGACCGGTTTCACCTTCCAGACATTCCGTGATATACGCTTTAACTTCCCGACCGTTACGCACCTTTTCGCGCTCAGCATCCAGCACATCGTTAATCAGGTTTTTGTAGCTGGTTATGGACCAGACGTTCGTTTCGATTTTATATTTTGTTTTGAGGAGTTCCGCCGCTTTTACCGCCTCCGTCAGAATGGAGCCCGAGCCCAAGATCTGTGCCTGCGCTTTTTTCGACGACTGGAACTTATACAACCCCTTGAGAATGCCCTCTTCCACCCCTTCCGGCATGGCGGGCTGTTCATAGTTATCGTTCATCAAGGTGATATAATAGAAAATCTGTTCATTCTCTACATACATCCGGCGAATACCGTCTTGAATGATGACCGCCAATTCATACGCATAAGCCGGATCATAAGCAACGAGGTTCGGGATCGTCAGCGCAAGCACCAAACTATGTCCATCCTGATGCTGCAGTCCTTCTCCGGCGAGCGTCGTACGCCCTGCCGTGGCACCCAACAGGAAGCCTTTGCAACGGGCATCGCCTGCCAACCAAGCCGAATCACCGATTCGCTGGAAGCCGAACATGGAATAGTAGATGAAGAATGGAATCGTGTTGATGTTGTGGTTGGCATACGCCGTACCTGCCGCAATGAACGACGAAAATGCACCGGCTTCTGTGATGCCCTCTTCGAGAATCTGTCCGTCTTTTTCTTCCTTATAGAAGAGCAAATTGTCTGCATCCACCGGTTCGTACTGCTGACCGGAATGGGCGTAGATACCCACCTGACGGAAGAGGGCATCCATACCAAAGGTGCGGGCTTCGTCGGGAACAATTGGAACAATCAACTTGCCGATATTCTTATCGGACAACAGCTTTGAAAGCACCCGAACAAAGACCATGGTGGTGGAAACCGGACGCTCGGAACCTTTATCGAATTCCTGGAAGATCTTGGCGGCCGGCATTTCAATCGGCGTATAATCGGTCAAACGAGTCGGAACATGACCGCCCAATGCAGAACGGCGTTTTTTCAAATACTGCATTTCTGGGCTATCTTCCGGCGGGCGATAGAATGGAACGCTATCGATTTCTTCGTCGGAGATCGGAAGACCAAAGCGGGTGCGGAATTCGCGCAGGGCATCTTCGCCCATCTTTTTCTGAGAGTGTGTAATATTCTGTCCTTCCCCCGCAGCACCAAGCCCGTAGCCTTTCACGGTTTTGGCCAGAATAACGGTCGGCCGGTCTTTGGTCTCCCGTGCCGCCTGATACGCCGCATAAATCTTGGCGGGATCATGTCCGCCCCGACGCATGCGATTCAGCTCGGAGTCGGAGAGATGTTCGACCATTCGTTTGAGTTCCGGCGTATTAAAGAAATGTTCCCGGATATAGCCCCCATCCTCTACCGTGTATTTCTGATACTGGCCGTCAATGACTTCGCCCATGCGTTTCGCCAATAGGCCGTCGACATCTTTCTCGAGCAGCGAATCCCAACTGTCGCCCCAGATTACTTTAATGACATTCCAGCCCGCACCGCGGAAGGCGGCTTCCAATTCCTGGATAATTTTACCATTACCACTCACCGGACCATCAAGGCGTTGCAGGTTGCAGTTGACGATAAAGGTCAGGTTGTCGAGTTTTTCACGGGCCGCCAATTTCAAGGCACCGAGGGATTCCGGTTCATCAGTTTCGCCATCACCCAAGAAGGCATAAACTTGCTGATCCGTGGGTTCACGGAGGCCACGATCTTCGAGATATTTTATATAACGGGCATGATAAATCGCCGTGATCGGACCAAGGCCCATGGATACCGTTGGAAACTGCCAGAAGTCGGGCATTAACCATGGATGCGGATAGGAGGAGAGGCTGGGCGCATCGTGCAGCTCGTGGCGAAAATTTTGAAGATGCTCATCGCTCAAGCGGCCTTCCAGATAAGCGCGGGCATAAACCCCCGGCGAGGAGTGACCCTGAAAATAAACTAGATCGCCCGGGAATTCTTCCGTACGTCCGCGGAAAAAGTGGTTAAAACCCACCTCATACACCGTGGCAATGGATTGGTAGGATGAAATATGCCCTCCAATGCCATCTTCTTCGCGGTTGGCTTTCACAACCATCGCCATCGCATTCCAGCGAATCAGCGATTTAATGCGGCGTTCCATATCGCGGTCGCCGGGATAGGCGGGCTGTTGATCGAGCGGAATGGTGTTTATATAAGGGGTGTTCGCGGAGAAAGGGAGCCGTACGCCCTTGCGGTGGGCATTAACCTGCAGATCGTGCAGAACATCTTTCACCCGATCGGGACCTTCATTCTCGAGCATCTCATCAAGAGCATCGATCCAGTCCTGCTTATCATAATCGATATGATCCGTATTCGAATTCGAATTACTTGTATCCATTGTTTTATTCCTTCGTTATAAGATCCTCGAAATGTAAATAGGAGTGAACCAGTACACAATAATAAATATCAAAAAACATGCTTAGATTTATCATGTTTTCCGTATTTCACCCTAAATCTCGTATTTTCCGCCCCTCCACCGGAACCCGAAAGCACCATTTAGCCATTAAACTGCGCAAAACCACCCCCCTCCAAACCCTGCAAAATACGAAACCCAACCGAAACCCCCTAAAAAACGACTCAACGCAAGCAACCCGTCAAGGGGCTTTCCTCGCGCCCTTTAATATGGTTGTATTTCGCTCTTTGAACAGAAAGTAGGATAACCATGAAGTATATTGGAGCACACGTCAGCGCAAGCGGCGGCGTTGAGAATGCCCCCCTGAATGCGGCAAAAATTGGAGCAACCGCCTTTGCCCTTTTCACCAAGAACCAGCGGCAGTGGACGGCCAAACCCCTTTCAGAGGCCAGCATTGAAGCCTTTAAGGAAAATTGTGCCGCACACGGTTTTGGGCCAGACCAGATTCTTCCTCACGATTCCTATCTCATCAACCTCGGCCATCCCGAAGTGGAAAAGCTTGAAAAATCGCGCGTGGCCTTTCTCGATGAAATGCAACGATGCGAGCAACTCGGCCTGAATCGACTCAACTTTCATCCGGGGAGCCACCTAAAAAAAATCTCCGAAACCGAATGTCTTTCCTCCATTGCGGCCTCCATTAATTGGGCCCTGGACCAAACCACCGGGGTGACCGCGGTTATTGAAAATACGGCGGGCCAAGGCTCCAACCTTGGTTTTCGATTCGAGCACATTGCTGAGATCATCGATCAGGTCGAAGACAAAGAGCGCGTTGGCATCTGCATCGATACCTGCCACAGTTTTGTGGCCGGCTACGATCTCAGCACCACCGAACGCTGCGCCAAAGTTTTTGAAGAATTTGAGAAGGTCGTTGGCTTTCAATACCTCAAGGGCATGCATTTAAACGGATCAAAAAAGGAGCTGGGTAGCCGGGTTGACCGTCATCACAGCCTCGAACAAGGTTTTCTTGGGCTGGACGTCTTCACGTTTATCATGGCCGACCCCCGCTTCGATGGCATCCCGATGGTTCTTGAAACCATCGACGATACCCTCTGGCCAGACGAGATCAAACTGCTCCGCAGCTTTAGCGATCAATCTCGATGAGCCCACACAAATATTCCAATGTCTGAAGGTTTAAATGATCGTCCCCCAATCTCCCCCTCATAAAAACATAGACACCCTATCCCCCTATCCCCCATTCTCCCGGTCATTATGAATCCAGAATCAAACATCACCCCTACCCTACTGAACAACATCCGCGTTGTTCTCGTAGAGCCGATCTCCGGCGGGAATATTGGCTCGGTTTGCCGCGCCATGAACAATAACGACATTACAGACCTCGCCATTGTCAATCCGCGCGATACGACCGACTGGGATGAAGCTCGAAAACTTTCGTGCAATGCCAAGGCACAACTCGAAGCCCGCAAAGAGTTCCAAACCCTGGAAGAAGCGGTGGCTGGCTGCTCTGTAGTGGCAGCCACCTCGGCCCGCACCGGCTTTTATCGCGACACCGCCTACTCCCCCAAAGAATTCGCCCCCCTTGGGCTTGAAAGCGCCAAAGACCATAAAATTGCACTGGTTTTTGGACGAGAAGACAAAGGGCTCACCAACGAAGAGTTGGCTATCTGCACCCATATCATTCAAATCCCATCGAGCGAACTCTATACCTCGCTGAACCTCTCGCACGCGGTGTATGTCTGCTGCTACGAAATGTACAGTGCGGCCGGAGTTTTCCAACCTTCGGAAGAAAAAGCCGAAGAAGCCGATTCAGACCTGCGCGAACGCATGTTTGACCTTTGGCGGGAAATGATGATTCACACCGAATTTACGCATGACCAAAAATTGGATCACATGATGATGGGCCTGCGCCGCATCTTCACTCGTGGTAAACTTACCGTTCCGGACTGTCAAATTCTGATGGGCCTCGCCAAACAATCCCTATGGGTCACTGAACAGTGGAAGAAGAAAGAAACTAATGTATAATTTCCCGTCAAAAAAACACATCACGAAAGCCGAGATCAATGAACTGCCCATCAAAGCCTTTGATGGCCCTATTCATCTGCTCAAAACCGAAGCCGAAGCCGAAGAGGCTGCCGGTAAACTGTTGAACGAATCCCTTCTCGGATTTGATACAGAAACCCGCCCGGCCTTTCGGAAAGGCGAAAGCTACGACCCCTCCCTGCTTCAGCTGGCCAACGAGACCGATGTTTATCTTTTCCAGATCCAACAATGTGGCCTGACCCCCAACCTGATTAAGATTCTTTCCTCCCGCGACATCATTAAGGCTGGCGTGGCCCTTGAGCGCGATGTGGATGAACTTCAAGCTTTGGAACCCTTCGAACCGGATGGTTTCATTGAATTGGCCATACCGGCCAAGCAGGCTGAAATCAAAAACATGGGCCTCCGCGGTCTCACGGCCATTCTTTTCAAATTCCGGATCTCCAAAAAAGAACAGGTCTCCAATTGGGCACGTCCCGAGCTGACCCGGTCTCAGACAACTTACGCCGCCACCGATGCCTGGCTCGGACGAAAAATTTACCTCGTTTTCAAGGAACAAGGCTTCGTCTAACGCAACCCGGCTGCATAAATCTGCACCACGGACACGCTGTAGGCAGAGATTATTCCAAATAAAAAAGGCGCCTCCTGAGGCGCCTTTTCTTTTCCAAAGATTGGAAGCGGGTCTTACTGCTCTGCATCAATCGCAGTAACCAGCGCCGCCTTCTGCTGAAGGCCGACAAACTGCTGCTTGTTCTCGCCATCTTTAAGCAGGATCAACGTTGGGATCGAACGGATGCCGAATTTCGCGGCCAGTTCCGGATTTTCATCCACATTCACCTTGGAGATGACCGCTTTGTCGCCGACTTCAGCCGCTACTTTTTCTAGGATCGGAGTCTGCATTTTGCAAGGTCCACACCAAGGGGCCCAGAAGTCGACGAGCACAATCCCACTCTTGGTTATCTCTTCATAGTTGCTTCCACTCAGTTCAATTACGCCTTCTGCCATTTTCCTTCTCCCATGTTATTTTAAATTATGACGGATCATTCCATGATGCGTTCAAAAATTAAATACCAAATGTCACCATTTGTTCGAATGGAGCATTTCCGTATTATAGCGGTACTCCGGGGCCAACATTTCGTGGGGCATGCCCATGGCCAGCAATGCAAATGGGGTGATCTCGTCCGGAATACCTAATACATCTCGGCAGACCTTCTCGCGCTCTTCCAAGGGGTGGATGGCAATCCAGATGCAACCCACGCCGAGATCGTGCGCGGCCAATTGCATGTTTTGCGCGGCACAAGAACAGTCCTGCGGCCAGAAACCGGGATAGATCTCTTTGGAGACGTCGCCACAGACCAATACCATGAAGGTGGATTCTACCAGCATTTCCGTGCCGCCCAGAGTGGCGAATTGCTTCATCACCGCCGGATCATCCAGAGTCACAAAGGCCCAGGGACGAGCATCGGCGGCCGATGGCGCATTCATTGCCGCTTCTAAAATTATTTTTCGCTTTGCTTCCGCAACCGGCTCGTTCGTCCAGGTGCGAATACTACGGCGCGACATGATTGCTTTGATTGTTTCCATTTTGAAAAATCCTTGTTGGTAAAACGAATAGGATACTAATCGCCGGGCCCTGCGCAAAGGGTTTTCAATCAAAACGTCAGCCCATGAGCAATATGCCGTGCGCCTTCATATAAACTATAAGCCCCCTCTATCGCCTATTTTAACCCGGATGACCCAACCGTCGAAACATCCTATAAACCCCGTTGAATAATGAAATGATCTATCCGCCCCTCAAGGCGTCCCCACATCATTTTCATTCAAATCATTTTGCCACAGCCCCGTTGCTCCACTATGTTCCGCGGCTATGTATAAAAAGAAACAGATGGTGGACGTCGAAATTATTGATCTAGGCGATAAAAACCAAAGCTTTGGCCGGCTGGAAGATGGAATCTCCATTTTCGTGCAGGGTCCTGCAGCGGTAGGTGATGTGGTGAAAGCTGAGATCTTCAAAATCAAGAAAAAATATCTCGTCGCCCGCTTCTGCGAATTGGTGAAAGCTTCCCCTCACCGGATCGAACCCGTCTGCACCTATTTTGGACTTTGCGGCGGTTGCAAGTGGCAGCACATGGACTATAGCGAACAGCTACGCCTCAAACGCAAACAGGTGCAAGATGCCTTAGTACACCTCGGCGGATTTAAAGCAATTGAATGCGATGCGTGCCTGGGTGCACCGTCTCTCTTCGGCTATCGCAATAAAATGGACTTCTCCTTCACGGATCTGCGCTACCTAACTCCCGTTGAAATGGACATCGATCCGAGCGACCACGATAAGCCGCTCGATTTCGCCCTCGGGTTCCACGCCCCCGGTTGCTATTCCAAGGCCATCGATATTAACCACTGCGACCTCTCCACCCCGGAGATGAACACCACGCTCAACACGGTCCGTGCGTTCTGCCTGGAACACAAAAAAGAATTGCCCATCTATTCCACCCGCTCCCACACCGGCGAACTGCGCAACCTCGTGGTACGGCACGGCGGGCATACCGGCGAATTTATGGTTAATCTGGTAACCTCATCTCACTATCCCGAGCTGATGGAAAAACTCTCGATTCAACTGCAGGAAGCTCTCGGCGATCATCTGACAACCTTCGTCAACAACATCACCTCCGCCAAAAATACCGTGGCTTTCGGGGAAGAAGAATTTGTTATCTATGGCCCCGGCTATATTACCGACCGCTTGGATGAATACACCTATCGTATTTCCGCGAACTCCTTTTTCCAAACCAACACGGCGCAGGCTGAAAAGCTCTATTTCCAGATCTTGGAAGCTGCGCAGCTCAAGCCCTCCGATATTGTCTATGACCTTTTCTGTGGAACAGGCTCCATTACCCTCTTTGCTTCCGGCCACTGCAAAAAAGTGCTCGGAGTGGAACTCGTGGAAAGCTCTGTGCGAGATGCTCGTGAAAATGCCAAGCGCCACAACGTCGATAATTGCGAATTCATTCAGCTCGACCTGAAAAACTTTCGCGACATCAAACCAGAGCTCCAGACCTTTGGGGCTCCTGATGTGGTGATTACCGACCCCCCCCGCGCCGGAATGAATCCGAAGGCTGTGAAAATGCTTCTGGAAATTGCGCCGCCTGTGATTATCTACGTTAGTTGCAATCCGGCATCGCTCGCCCGCGACGGGCAAATGCTCTGTGAAGACTCCAATTACAAACTCGTGAGTTGCCAGCCCATCGATATGTTCCCGCAGACCAATCACGTTGAAAGCGTTGCACGTTTCGAAAGACAACAAAAATAATCAGCCGGTTCGGTGCTCGTGGTTTTGACAACGTAAAATCGACCCCGAGTTTAAGCCTTCCACCAACTCGAGGACGTTGGATAAGGAGCAACCATCTTTAACGGCTCCTTTCGCGTGGGGTGGCTGATGTGTAGCTCGCGGCTGTGCAGGGCAATATCCCCGGCTTTCGTTTTTTTCCGCGCGCCATATTTTTCATCGCCTGCGATCGGGTTTCCAATGGCAGATAGTTGCGCGCGAATCTGATGATAACGCCCCGTTTCCAAATCAACTTCCAGACATTGGAATGTTCCAACCTTTGGAAGCGTTCGATAACTGAGCACAGCTTCTTGCGCCCCCTTCTGCCCTTTCTTGCAGATTCGGGCTCGATGATTTTCGTGGATCATCCAGTGCACCAGTTTATCCGCCGATTTCTTCGGCATTCCTTCGACCAGCACGTGGTAGACCTTGGTCACCTTCCGATTCCGAATCTCTTCATTCATCCTCGTTAGCGCCTTGCTCGTTCGAGCAAACAACACCACACCACTCACCGCCTTATCGATTCGGTGTACTGCATTCAGGAAAACCGCACCGGGTTTGTTTTTATCCACACGCACCCATTCCCGCGCCCAATCTTCCAGATTCCGCAACCCGGTTCCACTATCCTGCGTCAACCATCCGGCCGGCTTGTTCACCGCCAGCAGATGGTTGTCCGCAAACACAATCAGCGGATCCAGTTCAGACGCTATATATTTATTTTCACACATACCTATTTTTTCACCCACAAAGACAGAACGTCCCCAAAGCGGAAGCCCTTTTTCTATTGGCCCGTCAACGTGTGATTGGGCAAGGGCAAAGAAGACTAAAATTATGTATTGATCCAGCGCGACCAGTTGCCATTCGGAAGGTCGTTGGTCTCAGGCTTACCCGTCAGCAGCATTTCACCGTATTCAAAAGAACCGGTTTTGTGATATTGCCGCAGCAGATTGCTCAAAACAATCGGCGAGAAACCGGGAGTGTGCGAGGTGAGCAGCACAAAGGAAGGATCCTCGCTGAGCACCTCATCAACCAAATCGAGCGTGGTCATCAATTGATCTTCAATTTTATACAGCTCGCCCTTCTTTCCGCGTCCAAATGATGGAGGATCGAGCAGAATACCGTCGTAGCGATTTCCTCGCTTCACTTCGCGGCGCAGGAATTTAATCACATCATCCACAATCCAACGAATCGGTGCCTCCTGCAGATCGTTCAGGGCTGCATTTTCGCGCGCCCATTCGACCATCCCTTTCGAAGCATCCAAATGGCAACACTGTGCGCCGGATTGGGCGGCGGCCAGGGTTGCCCCGCCGGAATAGGCGAAGAGATTCAGAAATTTTAACTGACGTCCCTTTTTCTCGGTCTGTTCGATCAGTGTTTCACGAATCCATTTCCAAAGTGCTCGAGTTTCTGGAAATACGCCGATATGCCCAAAATCAGTTGCTGAAAGCTTCATCACCACGCCGGCAATCTCCACGTGCCAGGGTTTGGAAACCTGATTGCGCCCCTCCCAATTCAGCCCACCAACCCGATCAAAACGGGCCGTCGCCTCTTCCCAAAGGCGGGCATCCTGCGGCTCCCAAACGGCCTGCGCACAGGGGCGGTCGAGAATGATATCCCCGTAGCGCTCCAACTTTTTCCCATTCCCGCAATCGAGCAATTCATATTGATCGTTCATAACAAAACTCCGTTTTTGTGATGTGTGAAACGTGAGCCGTAATTGAACTCATGTTGCATCCTCATTTTGCACATCACACTTTTCTTGCGCGGTCCTTAAATGGGTTGCCCGCCCCTTTAGACGGCGCTTTAATACTCGTGTGGGCCACGTTCACCAGAATTCCGATCATCACCCCAGAAATAACCAAGCTCGATCCTCCGTAGCTAATAAAAGGCAGCGCAAGCCCTTTGGTCGGCACACAGCCGGTGACCACCGCAAAATTAATCAGCGCCTGAATCGTGATCATGAGTGTGATACCATAGGCCAGCAGTCGCCCAAAATCATCGCGCGCGTTCAGGGCAATGCGCAGTCCGAGAACAAAGAGAATCACATACATCAGCACCACAATCAGCGAGGTAATCAGTCCGAGCTCTTCTCCAATGATTGGAAAAATAAAATCAGTATGCGCTTCGGGCAGATAGTGATATTTCTGCATGCTGTTGCCAAAACCAACCCCATCGATTTTTCCGCCGGCAAAGGCCCGCAATGAATTAATCAACTGCCAAGCTTTATCCTGCTCATACTTCTGCGGATCTAAAAAGGCAAGAATGCGGGCCATGCGTTCCGGGTTATGGAAGATCAGCACCAAAACCACCATCAAACCGGCCAGTCCTGTAATCAGCAACGGTGCAATACTGACTCCCCCGAGAAACATCATGCTCACCGCCACCGAAGAGACCAGCATGGTGGTGCCGAAGTCGGGTTCGATCACCAGCAGCATGGCAAAGATTCCCAGCATGCCAAACGGAATCAAAATACCGAGCTTCAGTTCATTGATTCGGCGCTGATTGCGAGCCAGCCACCAGGAAAAGAGCATGATCATCGCCAGCTTGGCGATTTCCGAGGGCTGAATGGTAATGGGTCCGAATTTCAACCAGCGATAACTGCCGTTAATGACCGTTCCAATGCCTGGAATTCGCACAAGAATGAGCAGACAAACCGAAATGACGGCCGCTGGAATGGCCAGTTTCTGATAGAGCCGATAGTCGAACCGCGCGGCAACCGCGGCGGCACAAAAAGCAAGCACCATCCAAAACAGCTGACGCTTTACAAAATAGCCCGCATCATCGTACTTCTCTGAGCTGGCGCTCGCAAGAATCAGAATCCCGAGAGTTACGAGAATCAATACGATTGCGATTAATAAAGAAATCGTTCGGCGCATTGATTCCCACCAACCGGATTACTCCGCCACCGGAATGCGAATGGTCTGGCCTTCTCGAACCTGCGACTCGTCGGTAATTCCATTGAGGCGCATGATTTCAGCTTTGGTCACACCATACTGAGCAGCTTTAATATCGAGCGTGTCGCCCGGATACATGACATCGTCTACCACGATAATCGTGTCCGAACTTGCGACCGGAGCAGCAGTTCCGAATACGGGTGCTGCCGGTTCTGGAGCAGGAGCGGAAGATGCTGAAGCGGGCTCTACAGGTTCTGTGGAGCGGGTTGTGGTGGACGGACGGCTGGTGTGCCCCTGAGCAGGCACCTTACCATAGGCTGGAATCGAAAGTTCTTCGCCCGCCATAATTTTATCGCCCTCGATTCCATTCAGATCGCGCAGATCACTCGTTGAGACGCCGGCCGCAACCGCAATCCCAGAAAGCGTATCGCCCTTCTGGATGGTATAGCTTCCGCCACGTTTAACCGCAGGGCTTGTTGTCGTCGATTTAGACGGGCTTTGGGTCGTCCCACGGCCTGTAGGCACTCGCAGTTCCTGACCCACATACAGCACGTCTGGATTAGACAAATTGTTCAGTTCAACCAATGCGGCGGTCGTGATGTCATAATCAGCAGCCAGCAGTGAGAGGATATCGCCTTTCTGTACAATGTAGACCTCGGTCTGGTCGACCGGAGCCATTACCGGATTCGGCTCCACATAGGAGGTGCTTTCTGTAATGATCGGTTCTTCATAAACCGCTGACCCGGGATCTTCATATGCCGCGTAAGGATTGACCGCAACGCTGGACCCTTCTGAGCGGGTTTCGTTGCCCTGATGTTCGTGTCTAAAAGGTCCCCGGTGTTTTGCACCTGCGCCGCGGCCACTGCCCTGCGACTCGGTGGTTACACAACCCTGGGTGAAGGTGAATGCACATACTACGGCGGCTGCCGTAAGGACTGACGATCCGATTTTCATATTCCTAAACTCCTAATTTCCAATCCTGCCCGCAGGCTGATTTCTATACTGTTCACAAAGCACTATTTCCAGCCTGTTTTGCACGGTTAAACAGCTTTTCAAAACGATCTCCACGTTCCTCAAAACTGTTAAATTGGTCAAAGCTCGCACAACCGGGAGAAAGAAGAAGGGTATCCCCCGCCCTAGCGGTTTCCGTTGCCTTGCCGAAAGCGCCTTCGAGCGTTCCGCATTCCACACAAAAACATACCTCATTCCAAGCCTCAAACATCGCTCCAGATGCTTGTCCAATAAGGTATAGCGTCCGTACTCGTTCGGCCAGAATTTCTTTAACAAAAGTGTAATCGGACTCCTTGGGCAATCCCCCGGCAATCAAATGGATATTCTGGCCACAGGCCCCAAGCGCAGCCGCCATTGCCGAAAGGTTGGTTGCTTTTGAGTCGTTCACAAACACCACGCCTTCATGTTCCCCGATGCATTGCAAACGATGCGGCAACGGTTTAAACGTCTGGGCCGCGCATTCTACCGCACGATAAGCCAGCCCACATCCTGCGGCAATGGCCGCCATTGCAGCCCCTGTGCATCCTCCAATCACCGGCGAATCGAACAAGGTTTTCTCAAGCTTAAGAACCCTTTCCGTTCCTTGAAAAACTTCACTATTTCGATAGGAAAAATCGCCGTCATCTCCGAAAGTCACCCAATTCCGTTTGCCTGGCACATCGGATCGAAAAATGCTCAGCAACGCCTGAGGGGCCAAACACAGCCCACTGGGATTCTTTTCGGGGCCAAAAATTCGAGCCTTAATTTTTCGGTAGCACGCCATCGTTCCATGCCGATCCAGATGATTCGGAAGCACATTCAGCACCACGGCCACATCGGCTCGGAATTCCTGAACCGTTTCCAGTTGAAACGAACTCACCTCCAGCACCAGCCAGTCCAGCTCCGGATTTTCCAGCACCACCTCGCAGGCCGGAATGCCATAATTCCCACCGATTACTGCATTTTTCCCATCTTCGACCAAACTTTCGCAGATCCATTTGACCGCGGTACTTTTCCCGTTCGATCCGGTTACTGCAATGGTCCTGCCGGGATGCCGCGACCATCCCAGTTCCAATTCGGACAACAGCCGTACGCCCTTTTTCTGCACGGCCTTGATCCATGGATTGGAAAGCCCAAAACCGGGACTGACGATGCAAACGTCAAATTCATTTGTTTCCAAGGTTTGGAAGAAATCGGCTTCGGAAAGCGAATCATTCGAGCAAACCACCGTTTCGCAGCCCTCAGCCCGCAACAGTTTTTCCGCCGCCCGACCAGACCGGCCATATCCTAGAATCAGCACTCTTTCGTATAATTTCATCTGAAGATGCTAACTATCCGAATCGGATACGACAAGAGGCCTGTCCACTAATGTGCATTTTTTCATGAATGCGGTTCTTCAGCATTCTCCGCAAATGTGCGCGCCGTCGAACGCGACAGGATGGCCCCCAAAAGGAAAATGCCATATCCTACCCCTTCGATAATTTCTTCCGCCAGTTGATCCATCGTTGTTTTGTTATCTTTATGATCAAAGAACGATCCCGAAAACAGAACCAAACCAGCACTCACAATCAGCGCCGTGGTGCGGGAGAAAAGGATCGATTTAAGGTTCTGTTTGAGGGCCGCGAACGATTTAATGGACAACCCGACAACCAGCACCCAGCCAGTGCCTAAAAGAACATCCCGCCCCGGGCCGCTCCCCATGGAAATCACCCAGTGTGGAACCGCCAAATCTTCGACATCCAGCTCCCGCAGGATGAAGGAAAAACATAACATAGCTCCTCCGAGCAACACACAACGATAGCTTCGTTCAGCCCGATAAACCGGCCGGAGAAAGGCAATAGCGCTCAGGAACAGCAAAATGACCTGCAGGTTTTCAAGCGGCCCATTTTCCAAATCCACCCGAACCATTTCATCGGCGAATACGGTCGGAGAAAATAGGAATCCTGCTCCCAATAGCATCAGAAAAATATGGTTTGGATTTAGCCGCATGATATTTTCTGGGAGGTTATGCATCGCGTGCATCCTCTTTCTATCTTATCGCAGTTTGAGGGTGGCAATTCCGATGAGGGCGAAGATGATGGAGAGGATCCAAAAGCGGGTTACGATGACCGTTTCAACCAGCTCGGGCGCACGGTTCTGCTCCAGGGCTCGCTCTTTTTCAACAAACTCGAAATGATGGTGCAACGGAGCGCATTTAAAGACGCGTTGCCCTTCGCCATATTTTTTCCGAGTATATTTAAACCACGAGCTCTGAAGGACCACACTGGCCGCTTCCAGAACAAAAACGCCCCCTACAATGATGAGCAACAGCTCCTGTTTAATCAGGATGGCGAGCATGGCAATGGCGCCGCCAAGCGCCAGCGAGCCGGTATCGCCCATAAAGATTTTGGCAGGATGGCAGTTGTACCACAAGAAACCCAATCCAGCGCCGAGTAGTGAGCCGCAGAATACGGAGAGCTCGCCACTGCCTTTCACAAAGGGAACCTGCAGGTATTCTGCAAAGGCATAGTGCCCGGCCACATAGGTCAGCAGCAGATAGGCCGCCGCCACCGAGTTGGAGCACCCAATCGCCAGCCCATCGAGCCCGTCGGTTAGATTCACCGCGTTTGAGGCTCCTACCAGCACAATGACCAGGAACAGGAAGGCCGGAATCAGAGTCATCTGAAAGAGCGGATTTTTCAGAAAGGGCACCATAAAGTCGGTTAGCCGTTCGCGGGTTTCTGGAATGCTCCAAAGCACTCCGAATACGATTACGGACCAGACCAGCTGGGCCGCAAATTTCATTTTCATACTCAATCCGGTGCGCCGCTTAATCTTTAAATAGTCGTCGGCAAAACCAATAGCGCCCATCAGGATGAACGTTCCGAGGGCAATCAACATATAGATATTGGTGGGAATGGCCCAAAGCAGGGTGGCGGCGGTGGCAGATAGAATGATCAGCAAACCGCCCATGGTGGGTGTTCCCACTTTTTTACTTTTATCGAGCGCTCCCACCCGCTCGTCCTCCACCAGATCGCCGAAGTTGATGATGCGTAATTTTTTGATAAGGCCCGGGGCAAGTAGGAGGGAAATAATGAAAGCGGTTGCTGCGGCTCCGAGCGTGCGGAACGTGATATATTGAAAAAGACGAAACTCGGAGAGGTGCCCCTCTAACAGCGACAAATAATACAGCATTTTTCTAAATCTCCTTTAAAAGGGTAAGTACCTTTTCCAGATGTTCGCCCCTCGATGCTTTCAATAGCACGCGGTCGCCCGGGGCAAGGTGTTCTTTCAAAATTTGTACGGCCTCGGAGGTTTCCGCGCAGCGAAAAACGGGTTGCTTACATGGGATACGACGAGCAAGGTCGCCTACTGTAATCACGCCGTCAAGTTCGAGCCCATCCATAAATTCACCCAGGCTCGCATGCTCTTCTTCGCTAGTACTTCCCAGCTCGCGCATTCCACCGATTACCACCCATTTCTTACCCCCTCCTGGAAGCCCACAAAAGGTGCGAAGACCGGCCCGCATGGAGAGTGGATTGGCATTATAGGCATCGTTAATAAATCGAACGCCTTCGATTTCCGATTCTTGCCAGCGCATCGGCGGCGCTTTGAATTTCCGCAAACCTTCAGAAATCTCGAGAGGGTCCATCCCCAACTCTAGCCCCAGTGCAATGGCCCGCAGGGCATTGCGCATGATGTGCTCGCCGGGTAGCGGCATGGTGTAGTGGAATCCGTTCACATTCAGTCGCGAATTGCTGGCTTTACGCCCCACATAGTCGGCCTTGCCCTCGAAGGACACGGTTCGCACACTTGCGCACGTGTGCGATCGCATCAGATCATACCATTCGGAATCGCGATCCAGAACCACCAGACCCGAACTCGGCACGCACTCGGCCAGCTTCATTTTTTCGCGAGCGATTGCTTCCAACGATTGGAAACTTTCTCGGTGTGCATTACAGAGGTCGGTCATGATCCCGATCTTCGGTTGCAGCAAATGGGCCAGCGGGGCAATCTCGCCGGGATGGTTCATGCCAATTTCAAAAACGCCGTAGCGCGCCATCGGCGGCGTGGAAAGCATGGAGAGAGGAAGGCCGATGTGGTTGTTATAATTTCCGGCCGTACGGTGTGTTTCGCCGTGGACCGAAAGCACATCGGCGCACATTTCTTTTACCGTGGTCTTGCCGACACTTCCAGTGATTCCGACTGGGATACAACGCCACTTTTCACGATCGCCTTGGGCCAGATCTTGCAATCCTTTAATCGTGTCGGGCACCTGAAGCACCGGTTTTTTCGATTCGTGGAAACGGTCATCCACCAACGCTCCGACGGCCCCCTTCCGAAAGGCATCGTGCACAAAAGCATGGCCATCGAACTGATCGCCGCGAATGGCCACATACAGATCGCCGGGGTTCAGCGTGCGGGTGTCGTGCGAAACCCCGGTGATGCGTTGCTCCGGCATGCCATTTTTCCAAGGTCTGGACACCCACTGCGACACTTCTTCTGGTTGAAACTCTGACATTTTATCCGATGATCTCCCGAACAATTTCCCGGTCATCGAACGGAATGATGGTTCCGTTAAATTCCTGGGAAATTTCATGTCCTTTTCCTGCAATCAGTAAAACATCTTTGCGCCCGACCCTCCGAATGGCCTTTTCAAGGGCCTCGCGGCGATCCAGCACCACTTCAAATTCAGTCGATTCGGCAAAGCCTTTCACAATGTCGGCCGCAATCGCGGCAGGCTCTTCTTTGCGCGGGTTATCCGAGGTGACGATGCTGTAGTCTGCGAGTTCCGCAGCCACCTGCCCCATTTTAAGGCGCTTGCCTTGGTCTCGATTTCCACCGCAACCAAACACCACAATGAGCTTTCCTTTGCAGATTTCCCGAAGCGTATTCAATACATTTTTAAGGGCATCATCGGTGTGAGCATAATCCACAAACACCTTTTTACTTTTGCGATTTGGTATCAGCTCCAGCCGGCCAGGAATGGTCTCGATATTTTCCAGAGCCCGGACCATCGTGGGCAAGTCAACCCCACACAGCCCGCCGGCCGCCAAAGCCGCCAGCGCATTATGGATGTTAAATCGCCCGAGCAGGTGCAACTGGATGGAGGCATTGCCCCACGGGGTGACCACCTCGAAACGGGTTCCGGCGGCATCCAGCCGGGCATTCAAAGCAACCACGGCTGCTTCTTCATGAAATCCGTAAGTGACCACATCGTCCTTCATTTTTTTTTGTTCCAGCAGTTTGCGCCCCCACGGATCGTCGATATTGATGACAAAGGAATGGTCGTGCCTTTTTTCCAACCCTTGGAAAAATTCGGCCTTCACATTAAAATAGGTCTCCATATCGTGGTGATAATCGAGATGATCCTGCGTGAGGTTGGTAAATACGCCTACATTGAAATCAATGCGGTGTACCCGTTGCAGCGCAAGAGCGTGTGAGGACACCTCCATGACAACGGCTTTGCAATGAGCCGCTTTCATCTGTTGAAATAGGGCATGAATTTCCGGCGCTTCTGGGGTGGTACGGGAAGCCGGAATGACGCGATTCCCAATTTCGTAGGCCACAGTTCCGAGCAGGCCGGGATTGAGACCTGCAGTCCGCAGAATATCGCGGATCATATAGGAGGTTGAGGTCTTCCCGTTGGTTCCTGTGACGCCAACCACGGTCATGGAACGGGAAAGGTCGCCATAATAAATGTTCGAAATTTCAGCCATGGCCCGCCGGGCATTTTCCACCTGCACATGAACCACCCCGGCTCCCAGATTCAACGCATATTCAGAAACAACCACCTGCGCGCCCTTCGAAACCGCTTGCGTGATGAACTCGGCGCCATCGACCTGTTGCCCAGTTACGGCCACAAAAAGCCAACCGGGTTTTACCGTGCGGGAATCATAGGCGATTCCTTTGATTTCTGGGTTGCCTTCGCCCGTGGTTCCCTGGTTTGGAATTGCTCGAATAAGTGTGCTCAGTTTCATGATTCATCCGGTCTTGCAACGTAGATCCGACTGCCTTCCGGTGCTATACGAAAATAGCGCACGGCAAACTCGGCAATCTCTTTAAAGGCTGGTCCGCAGACCGTTCCGCCGAAGTATTTTATTTTTCGGCCCGACTCCGTATATAGTCCCGGATCGTCGACCACCACGATGATGGCAATCTCCGGATTTTCAACTGGCAGGAAACCGACAAATGAGGAGATGAAATTCTTTTGATAATACCCGCCCCCTTCTTCTTTGGAGCGAATTTTCTGAGCGGTTCCCGTTTTTCCCGCCACGGTATAGCCTTCAACCCGGGCCTTATCTCCGGTTCCACCCTCCTCCATTACCACCGCGGTTAGCAACTTCTGCATCCGGCGCGCAGCAGTTGGGCTGAGCGGGCGGCCCAATTCCTCGGGAATATTTTCATCCAAGATCGAGCCATCTGTGCCGATGACTTTTTTAATCAGTAGCGGTTTCATCTGCACGCCATTGAAAGCAATGGCGCTCATCATCGAAACAATCTGCAAGGCCGTCACCCCAATTTCATGGCCCATGGCAATTCGGGTGATGCTGATCTTGGACCAGTTCCTAGGAGAATAAAAAATACCCCCTTCTTCGCCGGGAAGGTCTAGGCCCAAGCGATTGCCGAAGTTAAATTTCTTTAAGCTGTCATAAACCATCTGATTGCCCATTTTGAGCGCAATCTTAGCCGTTCCGATATTACTGGAAACCTTCGTGATCTCCGCAACGGTGATCTCTTTTTCGCCATGGCTATCGCGCAACGACTTACCGCCATAGACCCAATATCCATTTTCGCAGTCGAAGATATCGTCTTCGGTCACCACCTGATTATCCAGCGCAGAGGCAATTACCGCGGCTTTCAATGTGGAGCCCGGTTCATAGTTAAAACTAATGGCGCGGTTACGCCGCCATTCGGCAGGGGCTTTTCCATAGCGATTCAAATCATACGTAGGGAACGAGGCCATGGCAAGAATCTCGCCGGTGCGCACATGCTGCACAATCGCCCAAGCGGCTTTGGCATTGAAATCGCGGCAGGTTTTTTCGATGATCTTTTCGGTTATATACTGCAGTTGCTGATCGAGCGTGAGCATGACCGTTGCACCGTCTTCGGGTTTAATATCTACGGTACGCTCGCTGTATATTTCGCGACGGCGACCATCCTTTTTGCTCACCCGATGACCTTCTTTTCCGCGCAGATATTCATCCATGCGCTGCTCCACACCCGCTGAGCCAACGCCTTCCTGATTGGCAAATCCCACCACGTGGGCCATGAGCGGTCCTTTTGGATAGGTGCGAATTGGCGCTTCTTCAAGGCCAACGCCCCGCAGATAAATATTCTCTTTTTTCCCGTTCACGAGTTCGGCTGGCGTGTAGTTCACACCAAAGGCCCGGCGTTCGAATCGCTTCAACTGATGACCCGGAACAAATTTTTTGATGCGGACATACTGGCGATTGGTATTGCTCAGCGTGTCCCTGATTTCCTGCTCGGGCAGGCGGAATTCAATCGAAAGATATTTACTGACCAGATCGGCATCTCCGTGCAATGAAATATATTTCGGATCGACATACACATGATAGGCAGCGAGATCCATGGCCAGAATTTCGCCATGGCGGTCCACGATCCGCCCCCGGCTCCCCATGGGCTTGGTTTCATACATCCGCCCCTGTTCAATCGGGGCAAGCACCCATTCGGCGGGATGCAGGTGCAGCACAGCCAGACGGCAAGCAATTCCGGTGAAAACCAGCATCACTACCACCACCAGAATAACAATCCGGCTTTTGAATCGGACCTCTGCCATGACTCTTCCCCATCTCCTTTGTAGTACAAAACCCGCAACGTACCGAGGTAGCGTTGCGGGTAGACTATTTCAAATCGATCAATCCGCGAGGACCTACGGCGAGCTACTTAACCCTTTTTATTGCACCTAACGCGTGCCGATTCCATTTACCGGTTCCTTATTGACTTAAAATCTGCGGCCACATCGGTCTTATACATGGCGGTTGCACGGTTTCCATTCCAGTTCCCAACATGCACCACCTGACTTTCGCGCGGCATGACCATAGCCAGATTATACTGCTTGAGGGCCCGCTCCAGATTGGCCGGCGACGTGATGCTCGACCAACGATCCTGCTCGTTCACCAGACGCTTCTGCGCGGCATTCCGCTCAACTTCTTTTTCCTTAATGTCTTTGCCAAGCGCATCGCAGCGCGAACAGAGCCACATGTAGCTGAGTCCAAGGACCGCAACCAGAACGAGCACGTTCGCCAGCAGCACCGGAAACGGCACCTGCACGTGGTTCTTTTTCATCTTCTTATGGGTCATTTTACGTTTGGTTGCCATTTTTCACTCCAACTTCCACGGCGCGCAACTTTGCCGAGCGAGATCGTGGGTTCATTGCCTGTTCTTCAGCCGTTGCAATTAACGGTTTTTTCCAAATCCATGTTGCGGGTGGCTCTTCAAAAATCCGTTTAACCCCGCCCTGCTGCAGCGATTCTTCCCGCGGCACATGCCGGGCAAAAAACTGCTTTACTAAACGATCTTCCAGACTATGGAAGGTCAGCACCACCATCCGGCCGCCCTCTACCATCCGATCCATCATCGTTTCCAACACCTGTTCAAGGCCGGCCAATTCATCGTTCACCGCCATGCGCAACGCTTGAAACGTCTGCGTGGCCGGATGTTTTTTCTTCCCTTTCCGGCCGCCCTTTGCTCGTTCCACAATACCGGCGAGTTGCAGGGTCGTTTCAATTTCGGCCTTGCTGCGCGCATCAACAATGGCCCGTGCAATCCGGCGTGAGGCACGATCTTCGCCGTAGCGATAAATAAGATCGGCCAGTTCCTGCTCGCTGGCAGTATTCACCAGCTCGCCAGCGGTTTGACCCGACTGCTGATCCATACGCATATCAATGGGGGCATCTTTCTGGAAGCTAAAGCCGCGGTCCGCAACATCCAGTTGAAACGAACTTACGCCCAGATCTAACAACAACCCATTGACCTTCTCTATGCCTAGGCGATCGAGCTGCTCCGCCATGTTTGCATAGTTGTCGTGAACCAATTCCACGCGCTTACCTGCTCCGCTTTGCAACGTCCCTTGCACCCGTTCAATCGCGTCGATATCCCGATCAAATCCAACCAACATTCCGCCGGATTCGACGTGATTCAGAATTGCGGCCGAGTGCCCGCCATTGCCGAGCGTGGCATCCACATAGATCCCCTTGGGATCTGTGATTAGTGCCTCAAGGCACTCATTAAGCATGACGGGAATATGGTTCATTTCTAATTCTCGATGGCTGATTTCCAATTTAAAAAAACTCGAGCAGCGCGTTCTTTGCCTACAAAGCAAATGCCCTTTCGTTTAAATTTAAACGGGGAAAACAACCATTCAATGTCCTTATTTTTCGGTTCCAATCTTTGGAAACTGTTCCGGTTTATCCTGCTCCCGACCGAAACTCCAGTGCGAGCGTTTGCTGTACAGACAGGAAAAGAGATGTCCCGAGTTCGCCATGGACAGGTTGAAGATACGTTCTTGATCCGTTGAATGATCAACTGATCGCGAATAACTTAAATACCGTGCTACCTCCAACATGCTCATATCTATCTCCTTCATTTTATGCCTTCGATTAATACCCACCGAAAAATATGCTTTCTGCCGCGGATGATTCCTGCGGCAGGGCTAAATCAAAATTCTCTGCGCTCCATAATTCAATACGGGTGAGCGCCCCCACCAAAACCAACTGCTCCTTCACCTCTATATGTGCGAGCAGATTTTCACCAACTCGGAAGCGGCCCTGCGCATCCCACATCAACATATCGGCTCCCGCCGTAATGGAACGGATGGCCTGCTGATCATTTGCATCCACAGAACCTGTAGAACGGAGCTCATCCAAACGCCGCATCATTTCCGCCGCCGTATACAAATAGAGACACTTCTCATCTGGATGCGGGAACGCAAATAGCTGATTCGACTCCCCCGCCAAATTCCGCCACGTAGAGGGGAAAATCATACGGCGCTTCGCATCAAGGGAATGCGTAAACGATCCCACGAATAGGGCCGGTATATTTTGGGTTATAGTCATGACAGTCTCTCCACTTTGCTCCCTTTCATGGGATTTTATGCCACCTACCACCACGCATCGTCAAATGATTTTCCGGTTTATTTCTATATTTTAACCCTATTCACACCCTTTTTCATCTAAATATCCCATCACAGAAACCTATGGGCTATTCCTCCACCGCCCTCCACAGAGCCTTCCTATTTTCTTCATGCTTCGTTTATTTCCATGGAGGCGGGAGACGGGGGCAATAATAGGAGCAACCGCATCATTTCTTCCAGGAAGCCTGCTCGATTCCGCAGAGGGCCCTGGATTTCCCCGTTACCCCTCGCCATCAAATCTTCTCAACCCCTTTTCCGAGTCGCTTCCCCGAAAATACGATGCTTATTTTTCTGTAGCCTAAAAAATACACCATTTCACTCGGTGAAATTGACATTTTTAAAGACACCTATTTCCACCCCTAAACTTCATATTTCCTAGCAAAAACAGCATTTAAACCGATATAAAAATATCCATATAGGGGATGTACGACAAATATTGTACGATTTAAGTATTTTAATACTGATTTACTCATAACCATGTGAATTATATTGCCGGTACTACAGGATTTCCTGCTACCATTGAGGACGATTTCCCACCACCATCAGGATAATGGAGAAATAAGAGTGAAACCGACTGATACGAACAACCCGGAATACTTCCATAAGGTAGTTGACTGTCAATACGCCTGCCCCGCTCATACCCCAGTGCCGGAATATATCCGGCTCATCGCCGCCGGAAAATATTCCGAAGCCTATATGATTAACTGGGAGTCGAATGTGTTCCCGGGCATTCTCGGCCGAACGTGCGATCGCCCTTGCGAGCCTGCCTGCCGGCGGGGCCGTATTGAAGACAAGCCCGTTGCCATTTGCCGACTCAAGCGGGTCTGTGCCGACATGAAAGATGACATCAGCTCGATGCTCCCCAAAATTCCGAAAAAGAAAAATGGGTTCAAACTGGCCCTCATCGGAGCGGGCCCCTCGGCCCTGACCGTTGCACGCGACCTGATGCCGCTCGGCTATGAAATTGATCTCTTCGAAGGCACCCCCAAAGCCGGCGGATTTATGCGCCAGCAAATCCCCTCGTTCCGGCTGCCCGAGGATGTCATCGACGAAGAGACCGGCTACATTCTTGATATGGGCGTCAACGCCTTTTTTAACACCCGTATAGAAAGCATGAAGGAGCTACTCACCAAAAATTACGATGCCGTCTTTGTTGGCACCGGTGCTCCGACCGGGCGACAGCTCAAACTACCCGGCTTTGAAATCGATCAAGGCAAAAATGTTCAAGTGGGCGTTGAGTGGCTGTCTCAGGTGACCTTCGAACATGTGACCCAAGTCCCCGAAAATGTAATCGTGATCGGCGGTGGAAACACGGCCATGGATTGCTGCCGCACAGCCATTCGCCTCGGAGCAAAAAAGGTTAAGGTGGTCTTGCGCACCCCCATCTCAGCCATGGTCGCCTCTCCCTGGGAGGTTGAAGACACCTTGGCCGAAGGCATCCCAATCCTTGAAAACTTCAACCCGCTCGAATATATCATGGAAGATGGCGAACTGAAGGCGATGAAGTTTGAAGCCATCGACTATGCGGTGGATGAGAATGGACGCGAAACGTTCACCCCGACGGGCCAGTTCGAAATCATCGAAGCCAACCTCGTTCTGCTCGCCATCGGCCAAGCCAATGCCTTCCCCTGGATTGAGCGCGATATCGGCATTGAATTCACCAAAATCGGCCTAGCCAAAGTCGATGACGTGACCCATCAATCCACGAATCCGAAAGTCTTCTTTGGCGGGGATGCCGCCTTTGGTCCAAAAAATATTATCACGGCCGTTGCCCAAGGGCATCAGGCAGCCATTTCGATTGATCTGTTTCTTCAAGGCGAAGAACTGACCGAACGCCCAGATCCAAGCACCAATCTGCTCAGTCAAAAGATGAGCATTCACGATTGGAGTTATGCGAGTATGGTCACCGAGGAAGAGCGCCATGCCGTACCGCACGTTAACCTTGCCGAAGCCATCAACAGCCACACGATTGAGGTTGAGCTCGGCTTCGACGCCAAGGTTGCCTTGGAAGAGGCGGAACGTTGCCTCAACTGCGATGTCGAAACGATTTTTACGGCCGACAAATGTATCGAGTGCGATGCCTGCGTTGATATCTGCCCAGTAGATTGCCTGACCTTCACCAGCAATACAGAAGAAGCAGATCTCCGCCGCAACCTCACCATTCCCGCATTGAACCTCGCCCAACCGATCTTTGTTTCCGAACATCTCAACACCGGACGAGTCATGGTGAAAGACGAAGATGTCTGTCTGCACTGCGGCCTTTGTGCCGAACGTTGCCCCACCGCGGCGTGGGATATGCAGAAGTTTCTCTACATTGCACCGAAACCAACTAAGAAGATAATGCGTAATCTGTAAGGCATACATCGCCTTACGCATGACCAGTATGCACCCCGGGAAAAACTATGAAACGCGACATCATCATCAACCAATTTGTCATCAAGTTTGCCAATGTCAACGGAACGGGATCGGCCAGTGCGAACAAGCTATTCAGTCGCGCGGTCTTCCGTATGGGCGTACCCATTAGCCCGAAAAATATTTTTCCATCCAACATTCAGGGGCTACCGACCTGGTATGAGGTCCGGATTAATGAAAATGGGTTCCTCGGCCGACGCGGGGGTATTGACATCATGCTCGGCATGAACCCACAGAGCATGGATCGGGACATCAAAGAAGTCGAAAAGGGTGGCTACTTTATTTATGACAATACCAAGCCGATCAATCCCGCATTCAAACGCGATGATATTGATATCATTGGCCTGCCACTTACGGATACATGTCGGGAAATGTATGAGGATCCGCGCCACCGCCAACTCTTCCGTAACGTGATGTATATTGGCGCTCTCGCCGCCTTATTCGATATGGAAATCGAGGTCTTTAAACAGCTCATCAGCGATGAGTTCAAGGGCAGAGAGAAGTTGGTTACCCCGAATGTCCTGGCTCTAGAAACGGGCTATAACATGGCCAAAGAACTGCACCAATGCCCCATTGCTTATCGTATTGAACGCCGCGACAAGGTTGGAAATCAAGTATTAATGTGCGGCAACGAAGCCTGCGGACTGGGTGCCGTTTATGGTGGGGCAACGGTTTCGGCGTGGTATCCGATCACCCCGTCCACCTCCGTCATCGATAACTTTTCCCGCTATTGTCGCACCTTCCGCACCCACAAAGAAACTGGCGAAAAGAACTTTGCCATTGTGCAGGCCGAAGACGAACTGGCCGCCATTGGCATGGTGATTGGGGCCTCATGGAATGGCGCGCGCGCCTTCACGGCCACCAGCGGGCCGGGCCTCTCCCTCATGAACGAATTTCTTGGGCTGGCTTATTTTGCTGAAATTCCGATGGTCCTGGTGGATGTTCAACGCTCGGGCCCCTCCACCGGCATGCCAACCCGCACACAGCAATCGGATATTCTTTCCGCGGCCTATGCCTCTCACGGCGACACCAAACATATCTGCCTCTACCCCTCCACCCCGAAGGAATGTTTTGAACACACAGCCATGGCCTTCGATCTAGCCGAACGCTTCCAGACTCCCGTAATCGTGATGTCTGACCTCGACCTCGGCATGAATGACAATATGTCCGAACCCCTCGAATGGGACGACTCCAAGCGCTATGACCGCGGCAAAGTTTTCACGGAAGAAGATCTCGAAAATATGGATGAGAAATTTGGTCGCTACTTGGATATAGACGGCGATGGCATTCCATACCGAACCTATCCGGGCACACACCCGACCAAAGGGGCCTTCTTCACCCGCGGCACCTCCAAAGACGAATACGCAATTTATACGGAAATTGGTGAAAAATATGTTGAAAACATGGAACGGTTGCAAAAGAAATGGGCAACGGCCAGCTCCGCGGTCCCGAAACCGGTCATCCGCAAAACAGGTAAGCCCTGCACGGTAGGCGTAATCCACTTCGGAACCTCCGAGGCCTCCACCCTCGAAGCACTTCACCATCTGAACAGTCTGCATGGCATCTCGCTCGACAGCATGGGCGTTAAGGCCTTTCCCTTCTCAGACGAAGTGGGCCAGTTCATCAGAGAACATGAATATGTTTTTGTGGTGGAACAGAACCGCGATGCCCAAATGCGCACACTGCTGATTAATGAATACGATTTTGATGCAGAATGTCTGGTCCCACTGCTCCACTACGATGGCAGCCCAATTACCGCCCGCTTCATCCGGCACGTCATTCGCGACTGGATTCTACAGACCACCACCTCACCGCGCCGACGCAGCCGTTTTTATTAAAGGTCCCCCACAACGTTCCCCAGTGAATCACGAATTAGGATCAAATCATGAGCTATAAAATTCCAGCTTTTCGCCACCCAAATCTTCCAAAAAACGATCTGGGCTATACCACCAAAGATTATGAAGGTGCCGTCTCCACACTGTGCGCCGGATGTGGGCACGACTCGATCAGCAATGCCATCATCGAGGCCTGCTTCCAAATGTCCATTCCGCCGCACCGCGTTGCCAAACTTTCAGGCATTGGGTGTTCATCCAAAACCCCGACCTACTTTCTGGGGAACTCGCACGGATTCAACTCGGTTCATGGACGTATGCCCTCCGTGGCAACCGGTGCCAACATGGCCAACCGCGAATTGCTCTATATTGGCGTTTCTGGAGATGGCGACACCGCGTCCATTGGCATGGGCCAGTTTGTGCACGCCGTACGCCGCAATGTGAACATGGTTTATATCTGTGAAAACAATGGTGTCTACGGACTCACCAAAGGGCAAGACTCAGCCACCACCGACATTGGATCAAAATCAAAAAAAGGCGAACCCAATGCACTGGAGCCGATTGACCTCTGCGCCATCGCACTTCAACTGGGAGCCACGTTTGTTGCCAACAGTTTTTCGGGCGACAAGGAGCAGCTGATTCCCATCATCCAGGCGGCCATTTCACACAAAGGCTTTGCCTTTATCAACGTCATCTCTCCTTGTGTAACCTTCAACAACACGCCCGGTTCCACGAAAGCGTATGACTATATCCGCCAGCACATGGCCTCCACCAACACCGTCGACTATGTCCCGCCGGCCAAAGAGATCACCGCCTCGTTTAACGAAGGTACCGATGAAAAGGTCACCATGCACGATGGTTCCATCCTCAATCTACACAAGCTGGAAGCCAAACATGACATTCACAGCCGCACCTCAGCGATGGCTTTGATGCAGGAATATAAAGCCAACGATAAAGTCGTCACCGGCATCCTGTTCATCGATGAGCACTCGCTAGAGATCCATGAAGCCATGAATACCACCCAGCGCCCGCTTCGCGACCTAGGCGACGAAGAACTTTGCCCCGGAGCCAAGAACCTGGAGAAAATCAACGACCTCCATCGTTAGCGCCCGGAAAACAGACTAAAAAAGGCTGCCCTTCACGGAGCAGCCTTTTTTCATTTCCAAAGATTGGAAACCCTATCCACGCGGCTTGAGCTGCGGAAATAGGATGACGTCTCGGATGGCGTCAGAACCGGTCAAAAGCATAAGCAACCGATCAATACCAATGCCCATTCCGCCAGTTGGAGGCATGCCATATTCCAATGCGGAAAGAAAATCCTCATCGATTTTTGAACCATCGCCAGCAGCCTGCTCTTCAAACCGCTTACGCTGTTCAATCGGATTATTCAGCTCGCTGTAGGCCGGCGCAATTTCTTTACCGCCAATAATCAGTTCGAACACATCCACCAGTTCCGGATCGTCGGCACAGGCATTAGCCAAAGGAACGAGCTCTGCAGGAAGGCGGGTAACGAAGGTCGGCTGAATCAGCGTGCCCTCAATGGTTTTTTCATAGATTTCGTGCGTAACCTGCTTAAAGTTGGCACTCGCTTCCACATGCACATCAAGCGCTGCGGCTTTCGCATTCGCTTCATCGAGGCTCTTTTCAAACCAGTCGGCACCGAGATGCTCTTTAATCAGATCCTGATAAGGAACTTCACGCCATGGCGTCTGCAAATTGATGGTGTTGCCCATCCATTCGAACTCCATTTTTTCAAAAATGGTTTCTGCAAGATGAGTAAACAGAGACTGAATGAGCTCCTGCATAGTGCGCATATCGCCATAAGCCTGATAGATTTCAAGACAGGTGAATTCCGGATTATGCGTGCGGTCCAGCCCCTCATTCCGGAAGTTCCGATTCATTTCATAAACACGATCCATACCGCCCACGATCAGCCGCTTCAGATAAAGTTCCGGTGCAATACGCATGAAGACATCCATGCTCAACGCATTATAATGTGCTTTGAACGGTTTCGCCGCCGCGCCGCCCGCAATCTGCTGCAGCATTGGGGTTTCCACCTCAGAATAATCACGGCCATCCAGAAATTTACGAATTTCACGCATCACCAGTGTACGCTTCTTAAACACGTCCATCACTTCCGGGTTGGAAATCAGGTCGAGCGAGCGTTGGCGATAGCGGGTTTCTTTATCCGTGAGACCGTGGAATTTTTCCGGCAGCGGCAAGAGTGCTTTCGAGAGGAGTTCCCAGCGGCTGACACGAAGGGTTTCCTCTTCGGTGCGGGTAATGAACATTTCGCCTTCGACGCCAATAATATCCCCGAGGTCGAGCAGTTTAAACGCATCAAAATTATCCTCGCCGATCAAATCTTTTTTGACCATCAGTTGGAACTTTTCGGTGCCATCGGAAATATGAGCAAAAGCCATTTTCCCCATCTTACGAATCGCCACAATACGGCCACAGGCCTTAACCACCTGATCCGCTTTAAAATCGGTATGCAACTTCTCCAGACAATCCGTGCGCTCGAATGCTTTCCCAAAGGCTGGAAAACCGGCCTCTTCAAGCTTGTTCATATTCTCGATACGCTGTTGGCGATATTCGTTTCCGGACAGTTCTTCACTCATGGTTTTCTCCTGAAAATTGGCCGCGAACCTTAAAGATTCCCCTCCCGCAACGCAAGCCCGCTTTAGAGGTTAGAAAGGAAGAGGGTTTTAAAAAACCGCCGCGACTTAAGCCCAGTCGGCTAAACGAAGGTTGGGATTCACGTCGTTCGGCTCGTCAACCGCCTTATTGAGGCGGATCTTTTCATAGGCCGCACCCGCAATCATGGCCGCATTATCCGTGCAGAGCGACGGCGGGCACAGCAACAACGGAATCCCGGTCTTTTCAGAAAGGGCTGTCAATTTTTCACGCAGCACCTTGTTCAGCGAAACGCCACCGGCACAACAGAAGCTCTTAATCTCAAATCGTTTCAGCGCCCGCTCCGTCCGTTTCGTCAGCGCATCGGTAACGGCTTCCTGATAGGACGCCGCAATATCGGACAACTCCTGCCCTTTCGGTTCATGATCGAGTTTCTTTACATAGGTCAGGAGCGAGGTTTTCAAGCCACTAAAACTAAAGCAGAGATCGCGATCGTATTTATAAATCCATTTCCCTCGATCCACACTTTCGAGACCCCGCGGAAAACGGATCGCTTTGGGATTTCCCCCTTCTGCAATCTGCTGAATGATCGGCCCACCAGGATAACCCAACTTTAAAACAGAGGCCCCTTTATCGAGCGCTTCACCCGCAGCATCATCGATCGTGCTTCCGAGTAGTTCATACTGCCCAATGCCCTTCATCAGCACCAAACTGCTGTCACCACCGGAAACCATGAGCCCAAGCATTGGAAAAACTTCATCTTCACTCGGCGCACCGTCTTTCATAAATACAGAGTGCAAATGGCCTTCATGATGATTCACCCCAATCAACGGCTTATTCAGGCGTTGCGCCAGCGCCTTGGCCGCGCAGAATCCGATCAACAGCGAACTCGCCAAACCGGGGCCATAGGTTACGGCAATGGCATCGATCGAGTCATACGTCTCTCCGGCGGAGTCCAAGGCCTCGTCAATAATCGACGGCAACTTGGCCACATGATTTCGAGAAGCAATTTCCGGCACCACCCCACCATAGGGACGATGTTTGGCAATTTGAGAGTAGATGGCATTTGAGAGTACGTTCCGGCCATCCTCAACAACGGCGGCCGCCGTTTCATCACACGAAGTTTCGATTCCTAAAATTTTCATGGAGTATATAAAAAGGGTTCTGAATCAACCGATTTAAACCCTTATTTCCTTCCTTTTAATCGCAATACATTCTTTTAATGCAACACACATCGGCCAATTTACCCTGCAACTGCAAGAAAATAAAACTGTCAGCGAACGGGTAGCAGATGTCAACGGATTAACACCCATCAAAATCCCTCAGTGACACACGTGATTCTCTTAACAAAAATATAATCCTCATTCCCTGACAAGCGCGGGCCCAACGAACATGCTAACCGCGCAAAAGCCCGAAACGAATCCGCGCCGATAAATTTTCACCTACAGGAGCGATATCAAATTCCCACGTACTCGTGGCGTTTCAATGTTGAGTCAGCGAAATTCTTATTGATCAGACCATCGGTTCAACCGCTAAAGAGCAGGAACTTCCATGACATAGCGAAAGCCCACATCACTCGGTAGCGCAGTTATATCGGATGAGATAAATGTCGCGGACATAAAAGTGGCCGGCGTGGAGCCACTTCCTCCACGAATCTGACATTCGCCACTCTCGGTCAAAACATATTCGCGAACGTTACCGCCCATATCCTGAATGTTATAAACGGATATATCCCTCCTAAATTTCCCCGTCGGGGCCCACAAAGGATAGGCCTCCTTGCCATTCATATTATCCAGGGTTAGAGCCAAATTTTCTGCAACACTAAATCCAAATCCCCAAGGGTAGGTGCGACCATCCACACCTCTAGCCGCCTTTTCCCACTCGAACTCCGTCGGCAATCGTATGGTTTCTCCCGTCTGCTGACTTTTCCAGGCACAATAGGCAGACGCCGCTTCGCAGGAAATTCCAACCACTGGATAATCAGGTTTCACGCGTTCATCCAAAATAATGCCATCCGCATTCCAAGCATCTACCGCTTCATCTTCCGAAAAATGAACCCGACTCATCATCTGTTGTTTTTGCTGCGGGTCGGATAGACCACTCCAGAACTCCAGATAGGCTGCAACCGTGACCTCATACTTCTTCATATAAAAGGCCGGCAGGTTTCTCTGATGCTCACGATAGGGCGACGATTGCCCTCCGCCACAGATAAAGAATCCGCCGGGAACAAAAGCCATTTCTTGATCCAGTCGCTTCGGCACCTCCAGCATCACCCGTTTATCTTGTCCGGGTGCAATATAAACCGGATAAGGAGAAAAACCTCCATCCGCACGGGTGACCATAATGAGATACGACCCGCTTTCAATTTCAGGACGGATATAGGGGAATGTATCTGAGCGACCGGCGTGGTTGGCTAAAATCAGCCGAGACTCATCCGCCTTCAGGGCCCAAATAATGATCTCATATACATCATCGCCTGCATCAATTTCCAAACGCCCACTGCCCGCAATACGCGGCTTCATATCGAGGAGCAACGTATTGACATGAGAGGCATTAAACCAACGTCGGGCCTGTTCGTGGTTATTGCGTAATAATGCCGCATCAAAACTCCACCGCGCGGCATCTACAAACCAATTTTGAACCCAACCTCGTGAACGGAATCGATGAGAAATCGTGGTATAACATTGATTCAAGTCCGAAAAGTCCGCATCCAATTCCCGGGATGCGGCGACCAGCTGATCCACCAGATCCTGCTCCGCTGGGGTCACCTTTTTATCCACGGCATCTACGAATTGGGTCTGCAAATTCGTATAAATCATCATCGCCTGTGCATTCAAAGATTCCATTTCATGGCGCAGCTCTTTGGCCTGCACCATGGTTTCTTTAAAAACCCAACGTTGCTTCAGGCGATCAATCCCAACGGAACCAACAAATGCAATCGAAGCAATGGCGATGATGACAATTTGAAATGGATTGCGCCAATGCTTGGCGACACCGAAAGTGATACGGCGCTTTTTCGCGCGCGTAGTCACTTTCTTCCTCCACTTTTTAGGAGTCAAATCCACCGTAAAACCTCGTGTTTAGCCCGAAATCCATGACCGAACAGCATCGGACAGCGGAAGAACGGATTTAACGACACACTCCCCGGTCGGAATTTTAACTCGGTCGCCTTCGCCATGTCCCATCAGCGCTTTAGCCATACGGGTTGCACTTGAAATAATCGACAGATCTTCATCTTGATCCCATGAACCGAGGATGAAATAGGTTTCAACCGTATCCGTTCCGTCATAACTCAGTTCAACCCCAACACCGGCCACAACGGATTTCGAAGAAATCCCGGCAAAGTCGGTCGGCTTCACTTTTTCAAGATCCTCCGCCAACTGCGCGCCCTGAGCCATCAATAGACCCTGACGTTCTTTGGCATATTTAAATTCGGCATTCTCACGCAGATCGCCATGGCTCCGTGCCAATTCGATTTCCTTGGAGTTTTCCGGAATTTCAACCGTCATGATTTTCTCAAGCTGTTTCTGGCGATCGGAATAGCTTCGCGTTGAAGTCTGCAACACGTCACGTTTTGCAGCGGCCGCAGCTTGGCTGGCAGTTGGGAGAATAATGTCCTGAAGTTTTGGGTATTTACGCAGCACCTTGGCCTCAACTGATTTACGATCCAACGCATCCCAGCCCTGACCGTCATGAATACGGCGCATAAAGTCGCGACGTTGTTGCCCCGTCATGGCATCCATCACATCATGCAGCCACTCTTCCGTTTGGAAACGTTCGCGCAACTGGTTCTGAGCGCGGAGCATGGCACCGGCACAGTTCACTTCCAGCGCTTCTTGAATGCGGAATGCTAGATCCCCTTTAGAGATCAAGTCCCATTTTTCAACATAGTCGATCGACTTCTGGCACCACAATAGCATCGGCGAACTGGCCGTACGGCGGGCAACCGCCACGGTCATAATCTGTTTCACGTCGTCTTCAACGCCATTCGCAATGAGGGCCGCCATAATTTCGTTCAGCACCGGATTACTGACCACCGGAATAACCTGACTCAACGTGCCAATTACCGCTTCTTTGTCGTTTTCAATGAGGATCGTCAACAAAGACTGCAACTGACGAGAAGGCAGACGGTCCAGCGTGGAGACCAAGTTGCCAAAAATTAAATCATGAATCAGCTTGTCGGTATCCAGATCTGTCGGCTCAATTTCAAAGAAACGAGCATAAATGAAGCCTTCCGCTTTCCATTCAGGACGTGCCGAAGGAGCACCTTTAATGATGAATGAAAGTCGGTTCGCCAACGTTTCCCGTGCAAACTCGGAAGATACTTCGATCTTCTTCTCGATAATTTCCTTAAAGCGCTCGAACAGGCCTTCAATATCGCGTTCTTTCAGAATCATGCCAAACCATGCGTCGTCGTAGGCCCGCCCCTGCTTATGGAAGATAATGTTATCTGAACGTTTTTTTGGAATCTCCACTGACGCATCATTTTTCAGCGTTTTGCGGGCCACTTCCCAGAATTTTTTCCACTTGGATTCCGGCATCACCGAAGGAATCATTTTTTCGATTAAACGGGTAATCGACAGATTACCATAACTGCGCAACGCGCATTTGATCACTTCCGCAGGCTCTTCCTTCATCATCCGTTCGAGCTCTGCAGGATTATTGTGTTTGATGGCCATAATATGTTCATCATCCAGCAGATCAAGTGCTTCAGCGGCATAACTGAACGACATTTCGTGTTCGCCCTTTCGTTCGAAATCAATTTCGAGTTGCGTGTAGAAATGATCAATATCGTCAATAATACCGAAGCCCCACGTCTCGTTGTAGCAGAGCATCCCGGTCTTCAGCGAACGAAGAAACAGCAAACGTTCGATACACGTGGCCATCGGCAGTTTACCGCCAAAACCAGCCGGTTCAATCATCCGAACAGCATTCCGATCTTTGGAAAATAGTTTTTTCAGCACCGCAGAAATGTTGTTCACTTTACCGCGTGCACCCAGCCAGGAAAGTACAACCAGCGCATCATCAACCTTTTCAGTATCCGCCAGTTTCTGGAATAGCTCCATGGCCCCATTTTCCGCTTCAACGGAGCGTTCTGCTTCAACCAATCCGTTCAGCGCGTCAAACAGCTCGTCTTTATTCATTTCGCCGCCGGCCAATCCGACAATCCACTCTTCGTTAATCGATTCCAAATCCATTACGCATACCTCCTGAAAAATTAGCGATGAAACATAGCTGTTTTTCCAAGGTCTGGAAAATGTTTTCGACGTTTTTCCGAAGGAATCACCAATGAATCTCCAGAACCGTCAAACCCGAGCGGGCCATCCCGACCAAGCCTGTCCATTTAAATCGCCCATCCATGGAGCAACGAGAGCTCATCAACTGCGACTCCGGTGCGTAGACCTTGATGTCAGCTCATTCTGTGCGGCGATCTCCAGGCAAAGTATCCGCCCGCCTTGCCTCAGCCCGATGAGGATCAATTCACCTAAAAAGTGCAGGGACCAAGTGGGTCGCAGATACGAGCGATGAGCTCCTGACGGCACAAATGCCTACTCCGCAGGACTCAAACCGAAGTCGATCCGGTAAAATGGGTACTCCAAGAGAAGAAATGAAGTAGAATTAGTAGAAAACTTTCCACAGGAAGAGGCCGTGTGGTTGGGCCGTCTGCACCTTTGCCGTGCGTTTCCCATGCGCAAGAATATCCGGCACCGCTTCGGGTTCCAAACGACCCATGCCCACATGAACCAGAAAACCCGCAAGGCCCCGCACCATTTTATAAAGAAATCCATTGCCCTGCACTTCGAGCGTAATTTCCGCGCCGTGCCGGCGCACATTGAAGGACGTAATGGTTCGCACCGTATCTTTAATCGGCACCCGACGGTTGGCGGCAAACGATGCAAAGTCGTGCGTGCCCACCAATAAGGCCGCCGCCACTCGCATCCGCTCAACATCCAGTGGTCGACCTTCCTGCAACCGATACAGCCGCTTAGTAGGCGGAACAATCAGTCCATTATAAATGAAATAGCGATACTCTTTCCCCACCGCACTGAAGCGCGCATGAAAATCGTTCGACACTTTTTCCATCGTAACAATGCGAATATCTCGGTCTAACTGAGCATTCAATCCCCGCTGAAAATATTTAGGGTCCACCTCTTTCGGCAAATCAAAATGAGCCACCTGCGCACGGGCATGCACACCCGTATCCGTTCGACCGGACGATTCCACCCGAACATGCTTTTGCCCCGTCATTTCAGCCAGCAGCCGTTCAATATCGCCCTGCACTGTTTTTTGCTTCGGTTGCACCTGCCAGCCGCTATAATTTGTGCCGTCGTAAGAAACTTTGATTTTGTACCGTGTAGACATAGCCGGATAACTTCCAATCATTGGAAGCAAACGGCAAGTTTTTTCCAAGGACGGGGGAAATTAAGAATCAGAACCCAATCCATTTCATCCGCTGCGTCAGCCG
>JBAHZU010000014.1:0-51529 GCA_037132875.1 Pontiella sp. | reverse complement strand
TCAACTCCTCCATATCCAGCTTCGACCAGCTTTCATAGCCCTCATAGCTTTCGAGTTGATAGCGATAGCGATGCATCGGGCACCACCACTCCGCCAGTGCCTGGGCAATGGCGCCATAAAACGGTTCCTGCACCAGCGGATGCTGCGGAAGTTGCAGGCCATACGAGCTGACTGCAACGCCGCGTACCGCTATATTTTCTAAGAGATCCGCATACTCATCCCGCGCATTGTCGTATGGATTCCAACTTATTTCATCTCGGTAGTCGGCCGCCATGCGCAGCAGACTTTCCGCCAAGGCGGGATCTGGCATAGCCCCGTTATTAAACGCAGCCTGTTGTGCAACCGCAAAGGCAGCCAACGGACCCACAAAATCTAAGCGCGCTCGCAATTCATGTAGTTCATAGGCTTCTGATGGAGTATCAATGAGTTCTTCTCCATCCTCGGCGGCTTCTGCCACATACTCCGCAATTATTGCGGCCTGAATCAGATTCAGATCACCAATCATATTCAGCGTATATCCCTGCCAGCGGGCGGCAGAAAGAGCGGCAGCATCGCCTGCATTGCGCATGCGCAACTTGGCATTCACCACCCGATGCAGATCGTAGCTCCAAACCACAGCGAGGATACCAATCACCATCACCACCATGAGAAAGATGATCGCCTGCCCCGATTTTTCCCGCCGTGGATTCCTCATTATTCGCGGGATCCCAAATAGAGTTTGGCGTGGTCTTCCATCGTGACTTCGGCCGACATCAGCTTGGCGGGATAAACCCCCAGCTCCAGACCTCGGATGGCTTTCGCCGTGCTGTAATGCCCGAAAAACACACGGGCTAAAGGCAGGGTTAACGGAATATATTGCTCCACCCTCACATGAATCATATCGAGTTTCGCATCTTCCTCCACCGAGAATTCCACTCGGGTTTCGTTCCGCTGCCAATTATCGTAATCCAAAATAAGATTATGCGCGGCGACCCCAGACTGATGATAAGACTCATACACTCCGACCTCATACTGCCCTAGAGCCGAAGAAGGATTGCGCTTTCGGGAAATGGCATTCGACCATTGAGACCCCATATCGTCCCCCTCCGGCTGGAGTCGCTCCAATCCATACGGCGTGCGGGCCGGGCCCGCCGTGGCAATCGTGGTATACCGACTGACCTTAAACAGCATAAAATCATTCATCCCGATCGAGGCGGATCGGGCCGTTGCCACGGCCGAATAATTTATTATATTGCGAGCAGCAACCAGATAGACCACCTGCAAAATTCCAAACAGAATAAGGCAGAGCAGTGCAATCACTAAGCACGACTCCACCAAAGAAGACCCCTTTTTTTGTTCAAAAGAAGCCTGCGTCCTGAAATGGATTTTATTAATCGTCACCCTCTCCAAGTTGCTGAAGATAGGATTGCGAGCTACGGACCGCATCGGACCCGCTGCTATTGCCCTCCAATTCATCAACCGCTCCACCTAGTTTCTTCTGAATGGTGTCACCAAAAAGCCCAAAAATCACTAAAGCAGCCATCGCAACCAACACGACAATGATTAGATATTCGGTCATTGCCTGACCGGCCTTACGCTGGGGAAAACTCTTCATTCCATACCTCCTAAATCTTCATTAAGACACTGCAATAATATCAAGAACCCGATTTCCATACGCTCTGAAAACATAAATCAACGTCGCACTAATTCCAATTAATGCAATAAATACCCCCAGAGCAATGACATATTCCAGCATGGCCTGCCCTCGTTTACTTTTCTTGTGCCCCGGTCGTCGTCTCATACCAAACACCCCCGTATACAACGTTTCCAAACGATTTAAAATTGTATGAAAATGTACATTATTTGTAACTTCAAACACAGATTAAAAGCGATCCCGCCCCCTCATCACCTACTTTGGGCGCCCCGCTGGTCATAAAAAAAGGCCATCCTCGAAAGATCGCCTTTTTCCCAATCCAAACGATTACAAAATCTTAAGCATTTTTAGCCTTCCATTCGGCCAGTTGCATCACATCTTTATCTCCCCGCCCAGAGACGTTCACAATGATCACGTCATCCTTGGTGAACTGATCCGCATTCAGAATGGTCCACGCCACCGCATGGGAACTTTCCAGCGCAGGCAAGATGCCCTCCCACTGCGAGAGCTTATCAAAACCATTCACCGCTTCGACATCGGTGACATACGAATATTCCGCCCGTCCCAGATCGCGAAGCAGGCTGTGCTCTGGCCCGACTGCGGCATAGTCCAGCCCGGCACTGATGGAATGGGTCAGCGCAATCTGCCCATCGTCATCCTGCAACACATACGTCTTGGTTCCCTGTAGGATTCCAATTTTATTTTCGGCAAACCGCGCCGCATGCATGCCGCCTTCCACCCCGAATCCTCCGGCCTCCACGCCGATCATCCGAACACCGTCGTCCTTGATGAAGGGATGGAATAGGCCAATGGCATTACTTCCGCCTCCTACACAGGCAATAATGGCATTCGGCAAACGCCCTTCTGCTTTCAGAATCTGCCGGCGGGCTTCGACGCCAATCACACGCTGAAAATCGCGAACCATCATGGGATACGGATGCGCACCCAGCGCGGAGCCAAGAATATAATGCGTGGAACGGATATTCGTTACCCAATCGCGCATGGCTTCATTCACCGCTTCTTTCAGCGTCTGCTGGCCCACCGTAACCGGAACCACGGTTGCCCCGAGGCTTTCCATACGGAATACATTCAGCGCCTGGCGTTCCATATCCACCGCACCCATATAGACCACGCACTCCAACCCGAACATGGCACAGACCGTTGCGGTGGCCACCCCGTGCTGTCCCGCACCGGTTTCGGCAATAATGCGCTTTTTGCCCATCCGTTTTGCCAACAGAATCTGCCCCATGGAGTTATTGATCTTATGCGCTCCCGTATGGCACAGGTCTTCGCGTTTAAGATAAATTTTAGCCGTTCCCAACTGCTCGGTCATCCGCTCCGCAAAATAAAGTGGCGTCGGGCGGCCCACATATTCGCGCAGATAATACTGCAACTCTTTTTTAAACTCCGGATCCTTACGAGTTTCCTTATAAACACGCGTCAATTCTTTCAGCGGTTCCATCAGGGTTTCCGGCACAAACATGCCGCCATAGTCGCCAAAATGGCCTTGTCTATCAGGTTGAGTCGGTTTCATTCATCATTCCTCTGTAAAAAATCAAGCGCTGATCATGTTGCCGAACCCGTCTATTTTCAAGGCTATTTTACGGATGCGATCAGCCGAAACCCTCCGAGCCAATACGGCACAATCGGCCATGCAGAGGGGGGAAATAGAAAAACATATCCCCCGGATTAAAATGGAATCACTGCGAGGGCCTCCCGCAAGGAGCAGGGCGCAGAGTTCAGACGCAACCCCCCGGCAAATAAGGCCTGCCCCATTATTTCTTCCGACGTGGCCCCGGCGTCATACCACCGAGATATACTTTCGGAGTGCTGACGTTTACTGAGTTTTTTTCCCGATTCATCCAGTAACAAGGGATGGTGGTAATAGCGAGGAACGGGCGCTTCCAAGGTTTGGAACAGTTGAATTTGGCGGGCCGTGCTGAACAGAATATCTTCGCCACGAATGACCAAATCGACTCCTTGGCGAAGGTCATCGCATACGCAAGCAAATTGATAGGTCCACTGACCCTGACGGTCGCGCAGGGAAAAATCGCCACATTGGTTGCGCGGGGTTTGTCGCTGTTCACCCACGTTCAGATCGTGGAACACCGTTTCCCCCGCCAACGTTCGGAAACGAACGGTGTTGCCTTCGAGAGGGAGTCCTTTATCGGAGCAGGTCCCCGTGTAACAGAGCTCCTCCGCCTCCTGAGATTGCTTCGCGGCAATCTGCTTTCGGCTGCAGGCGCAGCCGTAGACCAGCCCCCGCTTTTCCAACCGTTGGAGAACCGATTCGTAGTACGCTCCGCAATCGCTCTGCCGGAATTCGGAAGGTCCAGCCGCATGCTTGGCGGAAATCCCGAGGTCCGGAACCAAACCGAGCACATCCAATGTGTGAAAAATGGCCCGTTCGTATTCGGGGCGGGCGCGAGACCAATCGTGATCCTCCATCCGGCAGATAATTTTTGCCCCCATCTTATGGGCAACCCCCCAGACATAGAGCAGATGCAACACGTGCCCCAAGTGGAGATAGCCCGTGAGACTCGGTGCAAAACGAGTCCGCATTAGACACTCCGCGCAGCAGCAATGAAGGCCTTGACCTTCTCCAAATCCTTTATGCCGGGTTCAATTTCCACCCCAGAACTGACATCAACTCCCCAAGGATTCACTTCAGCAATGGCCTCGGCCACGTTGTCGGGGGTCAGGCCACCGGCGAGAAGAACGGGCTTATCCACCACCCCAACCAGGGTTTTTGCCATGCTCCAATCGCATATTTTTCCAGTACCCCCGATGGTTTGGGGGTCGTAAGAATCGAGCAAAAAGCGGTCGTATTCGAACCGCGACTCAGAATGATAGAGCTCCGTCGGGCCGAGCGCGCGCCAAACTTCCAATCCTTGGAAGAGATCGCGATCCAGATTCCAATGATCCGGCGTTTGATGCACCTGCAACACATCAAAACGGCCATACTGCGCCGCATGGGCCAGCTCAGCCTCGGAAGGGCACACAAAGACGCCCACCCGTTTCATGCCCTCGGGCGTTTCCCACCCGCCCACGATTTCCGGCTCAATATGCCGCTTCGACTTCGGCCACTGAATGAAGCCTAGCGCATCGGGTTTTAAAGCAGAAATCTGCCGAAGGTCTCCCTCCGAGCAGATTCCGCAGATCTTGATGAATGGAGCCATCGGCTTATTCAGCAGCAGGAGCCTCTTCGGCAACCGGCGTCAGATCGATTTCGGCAATGTCTTCTGCCGTTTCGATGGCCGATTCAAGCGCCAAGGCCTTGCGTTCGTCGCAGTCGTTGTAGAAGAGCGGCGTCTGGCCTTCGGCCCAAACGATTTCGAGATCCTCAATGCCAATGAATTCAAACGCATGGCGCACCTGATGGCTTAGCGCATCGCGAGGGTCGTCTTCTTTGTACACGCCTCCCGAAGCAACCAGCAGAACGATGCTCTTTATTTTATGAAGCGGCTTCACGCCATCTTTTTTGCTTATGGTAAACGTCAGCCCTGGGCAGAGAACCTGGTCGATCCATGTTTTCATGATCCCCGGCACGCCAAAGTTCCACATCGGCATGGTAAGCACCAGCACATCGGCTTCGTTGAACAGCTTCGCCTGCTTGGACGCATAGTTCAGGGACATTTCTTCCACTTTCGAAAGTTCATACCCTTCCTCGAAAACCGGATTCCAACTCGCACCGTAAAGCTCGTAGGAATAGAACGGCGGCTTTTCGTCGTAGAGGTCGACATTAACCAGCTCAACTTCAGGCTGCAACTCGATCAGCTTTCCGAAAAAGGCGGAGGCAAGTTGCTTGGAAACCGATTCTTCGGTCGGTTTTGGATTCGCGCAAACGTGCAATACATTCATTTAAAAACTCCTTATCTATCCTCAGTTACGAGGGTTTTCACAAATTGAAGGGAGGTTATAGCTCAAATTTGAATCGGCTGACAACCAATTCCGATTAAATGGCCGTGATTTCATCATAGAAGCCCACATAATCATCTCGGCGGTCGCTATCGCGCAGGGCAATGGCCGCACGCGGATGCTCATTTTGGTGGCCGGTGATCATGTATGGAATGCTGTATCCCCAATCCACTTCCTGACTGAGCGGGAACATCGTGTTCTGCACAAAGTCGAGAATCGGCCGCAGATTGAACTTTGGATTTTTCAGGAAGCCCACCATCAACTCGGTCGGACAATTTCCGGCACCGCGGCCCATACCCATCATGGTGGTATCGAGCATTTTCACGCCGTTGATCGCGGCATAAATGGTGTTCGCATAGGCGAGTTGCTGATTATTATGGGCATGAATTCCGAGAATTTTACCGGTTTTTTTGTAGCGTTCAATCAGATCGCCCACCTGCTCATGGTAAAGCGACCCAAAGCTATCGACCACATAAAGGAAATCAATTTCAGGCACTTCCGCCACGACATCCAGTCCGTTATCCAGCTCAAAATCAGGAACCGTAGAAACCGCCATCAGGTTCAGCGCCACTTCATAGCCCTTATTTTTGGCATCTTTCACCAGTTCCAGCGCGGCCGGAATCTGATGGATGTAGGTGGCCACGCGAACCAGATCAATCACGCTTTCACTTTTCGGGAGAATATCAGCCGGGTTGGTGCGGCCGGTATCGGCCATCATGCATAACTTCAGCGGGGAATCGTTATCCCCCACTTCGCGGCGCAGATCTTCTTCATCCGTATATTTCCAGGGCCCGCAGCCACTTCCGGAAAATAGCTTTTTATCCGCCTTATAGCCCACTTCCATATAGTCAATGCCGCCGGCAATGCAGGTCGTGTACACGTTCTTAAAGAAACCCTCAGCAAACTGGTGATTATTGCACAGCCCGCCATCGCGAACGGTACAGTCGACTACCTTTAAATTTGGATCAAATGAAACCCAGCCTGCGCTCTTATCGGTTGCTTCCGTCATGACAAATCTCCCTAGTTAAAAAAGTTCCGCAATTTAACATTGTAGGAACCGAAGGTGAATATTTTCAGCCATTTATTTGCGCCCCCTTTTCCGGATCCCCCAGGAGGTCAATCCGCGAGCAGAAGCGCGGCCACATTTTCTGCGGCTTTTTTGGTGCCCAGTAGCTGGCGCAACTCATGATAATCCGCAAGCATTTTCTTCTTTTCGGGGGAATCCAACATCAGCTTGCTCGTTTCGGCGGCCATGGCTTCCGGCGAAGCGGCCTCCTGAATGAGTTCCGGGCAGACCGTCTTTTTGACAATAATATTCACCAGCCCAATATGCCGAATCTTCACAACCGTCCGAGCAAACCAATAGGTAAAGGCGCTGGTTTTATAAACCAAAATATGGGGCGTTCCAATCAACGCAGTTTCCAAGGTGGCCGTCCCAGAGGTCACCATGGCCACCTGCGCCTGTTGCATCACATCCCGCGATCCCCCGCAAACCACCGTCAAGCGCGATGGTTTTTCCGGCCCTTTAGAAATCAATTCCTCGACTCTTTTTTTAATGCGTTCATTGGGCGAGGCAATCAGGAATGAAACGGCTGGAAACTGCATTTCCAGCCGTTGGGCCGCGGCCAATATGGCGGGCAAAATGCGGTCAATTTCCTGCCGCCGACTGCCCGGGAGCAAGGCCACCCGTTGTTCACTCTGCCAAGGCAGTGACCTTTCATCCTTCGAAAGAAAATCATCAATCTGCTCCACCAGCGGATTGCCCACAAAATCGGTCTGGAGCCCGGTGCCTTTAAACAGTTCAACCTCGAAGGGAAAGATCACCATGAGCCGATCAATCGTCTTCGCCATTTTTGGAATCCGCTTTTTATTCCAGGCCCAAACCTTTGGAGAGATGTAATAGTAAACTTTCACGCCGCGCTTTTTCAGCTCGGCGGCCAACCGAAGATTAAAACCGGGATAATCAACCAATAGGGCGGCATCGGGCTTGCGCCGTTCCACCTCGGCAATCATCTGCTTCATCACCGCTTTAAAAAAGCAGTATTGCTTAAGGACCTCAATAATGCCCATCACGCCCATGCGATCGGTATGCTGCAGCAACTCCACGCCTTCTTCCGCGAGCAGATCCCCACCGATGCCCCAAAAAATGGTTTCCGGCGATTTTTCTTTATAGGCGCGAATCACTTTCGAGGCGTGCAGATCGCCCGAAATTTCCCCCGCCACCACTAGAATGGATTGCTTCATCCGAGGAAGCACTCCCCAAAGGATACGCGCCTAAGCGCTGCTATTTGATGGTTTGATTTCGCCCTCATTTTTCCGCCTATACCTGCCCCGTTTCAACCGCAACGAACGCGATGTCGTATTGATTGGCTAGTTTAATGAGTTTTTCCTGCTCTAAAAGAATCGTTTTCCCAGCCTCAACGGCAAGGCAGGAGACCTTGGCGCGCTTCATCACCTGAAATGTCTTGGTTCCCACCACGGGAATATCGAACCGCATATCGTGTCCAACCTTCGGAACTTTCACCACCACACATCCGGCTTTGCCCACCCGGCCGGCGCGCTTTACCGCTTGATTGGTGCCTTCCAAGGCTTCCACCGCAATAATGATTCCATCTTTAATGGCCACAGTTTGGCCGATCTCAAATTTGCTGGTTCCTTTCACGACGCTCAAACCCAGCTGAATATCGGACCACTCTCGCTCGGAGGGCCCCCGCGTACTGAGCTGCCCCGGCTTTGGCGTATAGCACTCCATGAACGAATTTCCGGCTAGCACCTCAATACCCTTCGATTCAATGGCCTCCACCACCGCCCCAAAAATGGTATGCGCATTGCGAACGCCCAGCGCCTTATACATCGTCAACGCCAGCTTATCTAACCGCAGGTTAAACAGATTACCCGGAGCAATTTGCCCCACCATCACACAATGCTTCAGGCCCAGCGCTTCCAAGCGGCCCAGGAAACGTTCCATATGGCCCAGGCGCATCCAGTGCATTTCATCGATGAAGGGAATAATTTCTCGGCGGGTTTCGCCCTTAAAGCCGATGACCACAATGCGTTGCACACCCGCCGCGCGTGCGGCCTTGGCCATCATCAACGGATAGCCATGGCGCCCCGCAATGATTAATAAAGATTCAGGAACTGGATTCATATTCCGCGCATAGTGCCGCAATTCCCCCCCCTTGGAAAACCCTTTTTCCAGCCCATGGACGTTGCCAATAGGCAAATGGGGAAGACCCCCGTTCCGCATTCCGGTTCAACCCCGGCCGACGGGACGTAAAAATCGGCCCCCGCAGGGTGAAAATCAAGCAATCGCACCTCCCCCAAGGTGGGAAAAGGAAATCAGAGGTAGGCACGGCCAGCATGATTTAAACCACCCTTTTATTCCTTTTCACTGCTTTTTAGTGGCTAAATGATCTAGAAGTAATGTTTTGACTCTGATAGGCATGCTCATTCACCGGCTCAAGTTGCCATTGTTGCACAACCGACGTTGCGCCCCAGTGGGGCAGGGAATTAACCCCCCTTTCGATTAAACCGCGCAAGGAAGTACAAAAAATGTATCATTTAACCCTCACCACTCCGGCCCTGCTCTTTTCAGCCATTTCACTTATTCTACTGGCTTACACAAACCGTTTTCTTTCGTATGCCAATGTGGTGCGCCAGTTGCATGACCACTACATACGGAATCCCGATGAGATTCTCCGCAGCCAAATTTCCAACCTTCGGAAACGGCTCTATCTAACCCGCTCCATGCAGGTGCTCGGCATCATGAGCCTGCTACTCTGCGTACTCTGCATGTTCTTAATTTATGTAAACTGGATCGGAACGGCTGAAATCACCTTTGGAATCGCCCTCCTCCTGTTGATTGCCTCCTTGAGCATCTCTATCCGGGAGATCATCATCTCGGTCCAGGCCTTGGAACTGCATCTGAGCGATATGCAATAATCTAAACAATGCCACAAACAAGCGGCATTCTCTCAATACTTGGATCTCTATGAAATTAAACGTATTCCAAATCGGTTCAATCATTTTTATGGCGGCAGCCAGCGCTCTGGCAGACGAAAAAACCTATTGGGCCCAAACCGCACAGAATCCGATGGCCGACCTCATGAAACTGTCGATCCGGAACTCATATGACTTTAATGCGGGCAAAAAAGAGGCCGTCAATTTCCGTGTGGCCTTCCAGCCCTCGATGGTTTCTGAAATTTCCACCGGGTGGAATCTGGTAAATCGGCTGGATATCCCCTTCCTGTATCAGCCCGGCCGGATCACCGGCGAAAAAGATTCGTTCGGCCTCGGCGACATCACCTATGAAAGCTGGTTCGGCCCGTCCTCGGGGCAGCCATTTTTTTGGGGACTCGGCCCCGTTGTTCAAATCCCCACCGCCACCGACAATCAGATCGGCACCAAAAAGTGGAGCGCGGGACTGACCGCCAACACCACGGTGGTCCGCGGCCCGATCGTGGCCGGAATCCGGGCGAACCACCTCTGGTCTTTTGCCGGACCAGATCATCGGGAGAAGGTCAACCGCACCACCATCGAATACTATTGCTATGCCAATCTGGGCAACGGGTGGTGGATCGGCACCGCGCCGATCAACACCGCGAATTGGGAAGCCTCCTCTAACAATATCTGGACCATTCCATTGGGCGGCGGATTTGGAAAGTTGATCGGCAAGCGCCGCCCGATTAATCTGAAATTCGAGGCCTATAGCTACGCCGAATCCCCGAATGGCGAAGCCGACTGGTCACTCATGCTCGGGGTCGATTTCCTCATTCCAGAAAATAGTTTATTCAAAAGAAACTAAAGCATCCTAAAAAATACAGGGGCCCAGTTTATCACAGCCACAAGATTGAAAGCTGGACGGAGAGGACATCCATCCCAAGATTCTCCAACCGAAGCCAATGCGGAAAAAACGGCAAGCTATCGAGCGGGAAATGAGGCGAATCGATCTCTCCCAAAGGCTTAAATCCTCCATGATCCGGAATTCTCAACAAAGAGCTCTTTACTCTCGACAACCTCAAGGCGGAACAAATAGATTGCCGTCTTTTAAATTCGGGAGCTTACCATATGAAAACGATGATTCCGGCCGGACTGGCCCTTTCTCTACTACTCACCGTGGGTTGCACCCCCAAAAATGAATTCCAAGCCCCCCCGCCTCCGAGCGTGACGGTTCAACATCCGGAACAGAGAACAGTCACTGTTTTTGATAGCTTTCCGGGCCGCCTCGTAGCCTCCGACTCCGTTAAAATCCGGGCCCGTGTAAAAGGATTCCTAAAATCCATCGACTTTAAGGATGGGCAACGGGTTGAGCAGGGCGACTTGCTATTCACGATTGAACCCGAGCAGTTCATTGCCGCGGTGGAAACGGCAGAAGCGCTGGTGGCCCAAGCAAATGCGGCGTTGAATCTGGCCGGTGCCACGCTACAACGAAATCAGGACGCATATAAAAGCAAGGCCGTTTCGGAAGTGGATCTCCTGTCCGCGGAAGCAAACAATCAGTCTGCCGAGGCGGAAGTCATGGCCGCAAATGCCGCACTGGACAATGCCAAGATGGACCTCTCCTATACCCGAATTCATGCCCCATTTGCGGGACGCACTGCTCGCCGCTCCTTGAGTGTCGGCAATCTGGTGGGCAGCGGGGAAGCGACCCTGCTAACCACGCTCGTCGTAGAAGCGCCGATCGATGTTTTCTTCAACATTGATGAACGCGCCTTGCTTCCTTTTTTACAAAGTGGCGTGCGAAAAACCAATCCCCGGATGACAATGCCACCCCTTAAATTGCAATTGGCTGATGGCAGCATCCACCCCGAAGTAGGCCTGCTCAACTATCTTGACCCAGAAGTTGATCCCGACACGGGCACCTTACGGGCCCGCGCAGTTATTCCAAACAAAGATCTGAGCCTGCTCCCCGGGCTCTATGGGAAAATTCTTGTACCCAATGAAATTGAGAATGCCTTACTGGTTCCCGATTTGGCCGTTCAACAGGATATGGGCGGCACCTTTGTGCTGACGGTCAATGCGGAAAATGTTGTGGAAAGTATTTATGTCACCAAAGGGTCCCTCGTCGGCACGCAACGGGTGGTTGAGTCAGATCCGACTAAAGATCGGCAACTGTCCATTGAAGACCGCATCATCGTTAACGGTCTCCAGCGGGCTCGCCCGGGAATTACAGTGACCACCACTTCAGCACCTGCGGCCAAATAACTAGGGAGAACAGCTATGTTCAGCCATTTTTTTGTTAGACGACCTATTTTCGCCATGGTGATTGCCATTGTGATTGTCATCATCGGCCTCTTCTCCCTGAAGAGCCTTCCCGTTGAGCGCTATCCAAACATCGCCCCACCAGCCATCACCGTATCCGCCGTCTATCCCGGCGCCGATTCCCAGACCGTAGCCGACACCGTGGCCGCGATCATTGAGAAAGAGGTCAACGGGGTTGAAGGAATGCTTTACATGAACTCCGTCAGCGCCAACGACGGAACCATGAAGCTCACCATCACCTTTAACAGCGGTATCGATCTCGATATGGCGAACGTATTGGTTCAAAACCGAGTCGCCAAAGCCATTCCGCAGCTGCCGCTAGAAGTGCAGCGACTCGGCGTTGCCTCTCAGAAAAAATCGACCGATGCCAGCCTCTATATTGGCTTCTCTAGTCCGAACAATCGGTACGACGACATCTATCTGGCCAACTATGTTGCGTTGCGCATTCAAGATGAGGTGGCCCGTGTGCCGGGGGTGGGCGAAGTGCAGACCTTCGGAGCGGGCGACTATTCCATGCGCTTGTGGCTCGACCCCGACAAAATGAAAGCCCGCGGACTCATGGCTGAAGACGTGGTGAATGCAGTTAAACAACAAAACCTGCAAGTGGCTGCCGGACAGATCGGGGAGCCGCCAGTTCCAACGGGTCAAGCCCGCCAGATGACCATGCGAGTGAAAGGCCGCCTACTCACCCCAGAAGAGTTTGGCGACATTGTGATCCGCACGGGAGAAGACGGCCGAGTACTCCGCGTTAATGATATTGCCGAGGTGGAACTCGGGGCACAAACCTATATTATCGGCTCCACGCTCAATGGTCAGGATTCGGCCACCATCGCCGTCTATCAGATCCCCGGCGCCAACGCCATTCAGGTGGTGGACGGCGTTAAGGCCAAATTAGAGGAACTCAAAGCAGGATTCCCCGAAGGCCTTGAATACACCATTATTTATGATAGCACGGTCGTGATTCAGGCCTCCATTGATGAAGTGGTAAAAACCCTGCTCATCACCTTGGTCCTCGTGGTGCTCACCGTATACATCTTCCTGCAGAATTTCCGCGCCACCATCATTCCCTCTCTGACCATTCCCGTTTCGCTGATCGGCACATTTTCGGTCTTGTCGGCGTTGGGATATTCCATCAACCAGTTCACTCTTTTTGGCTTGGTTTTGGTGATCGGCATCGTGGTGGATGATGCGATTGTTGTGGTGGAAAACAGCACGCGTCTCATTGATGAAGAAGGCTTAAAACCAAAAGATGCCGCGCTCCGGGCCATGACCGAAATTTCAGGGCCGGTGATTGCCACCACGCTCGTTTTATTATCGGTATTCATCCCGACCACCTTCATGCACGGAATCACCGGCACCCTCTTCAAACAGTTTGCCGTAACCATCTCGGTGGCAACCGTCTTCTCAACCATCAATGCCCTGACGCTCAGTCCTGCCCTGTGTGGATTATTGCTTCGCCCCTCCACTGGCGAAAAAACCACGGGCCCACTCGGGTGGTTCAACAAAGGGTTGAATTCAACAAAAACCGGATATCTTAAGATGGTGGATAAAGCCCTACGCCGATCCGTGATCGGGCTGGTTCTCTTTATCGGCATGTCAGTCGTCGCCTTTTTGGGATTCTCCAATCTCCCAAGTGGTTTCGTTCCGCAGGAAGACGAAGGCTACTGCATGGTCAATGTACTGCTTCCCGAAGCGGCATCGCTGGAACGCACCGAAAGCTTCCTCCGAAAAGTCAACGCCGTGATTAGCAATACCGATGGAGTGGCCGATTTCCTTTCCATCTCTGGGTACTCCGTTCTGGATACCGCAGCCATCCCGAATGCCGGATTCAGCATTACCACCTTTAAACACTGGGATGAGCGTAAAGATCGGCATCAAACAGACATTATCAATGAGCTGAACATGAAACTTTCAAAGCTTCAGGACGGCATTGCCTTTGCCTTCCCCATGCCTTCGCTTCCCGGCGTGGGAGTGTCCGGCGGATTGGTGATGATGCTGCAAGACCGAGGCGGAGTGGGTATGAACACCCTCCAGCAGGTGGCCAATGAGTTTATTAACGATGGAAACTCGCAAGCCGGACTGCAACGCATGTACACCTCCTTCCGCGCCAATGTGCCGCAACTCTTCATCGACATCGATCGCGATCAGGTGCTCACCAAAAACATCGATATGAATTCGGTCTTCAATGCGCTTCAGTATTATTACGGTTCGGTCTACATCAATGACTTCACCTACATGGACCGCGTATTCCAGGTGAAGGCCCAAGCCGCTCCGGAATTCCGTGCGGAACCCGATCAGATTCTCGATCTTGAAATCCGAAATCGCGACGGAAAACTGCTCCCCCTCGGTTCGATCGCCTCCGTGAAAGAAATCCTCGGTCCGCAGTCCATCAATCGCTACAACATGTACCCCTCGGCCAAGATTATGGGACAGCCCGGCGATGGCTTCAGTACCGGACAATCCATGAGCATCATCGAAGACATGGTCAAAAGCAAACTCCCCAGCTCCATGGGCCTGGAATGGACGGAACTTTCCTATCAGGAAAATGCCGCCCGCGGGTCATCCAATGCCATCTATCTGCTGGCCATCATCTTGGTATACCTCGTACTGGCAGCCCAATATGAAAGCTGGAGCATTCCAATTTCCGTCTGCCTATCGGTTCCGACCGCCCTGCTGGGCGCAGTGATTGCGCTAAAAATCGGAAAGTTCGACAACAATGTCTATGCCCAAGTCGGTATTGTGCTGCTGATTGGTCTCTGCACCAAAACCGCCATTCTGCTGGTGGAGTTTGCCAAGCTGGAACATGACAATGGCAAAAGCCTGTATGATGCCGCCATGTCGGCCGCAACCTTGCGTTTCCGAGCCGTACTCATGACCGCCTTCTCCTTCATTCTCGGCGTTATTCCGCTCGTCGTCGCCACCGGAGCGGGCGCTGAAAGCCGAAGAGTCCTCGGGGCCACCGTATTCGGCGGCATGCTGGTGGCCACGGTGGCCAGTCTCATTTTTGTCCCAATGCTGTTTTATATTGTCGCAAAAATTGCGGGCCGGGAACACGCAAGTCATACCTCGACCCCTCCAAAAATTGAAGGCTAATTATATGAAACGGAATCATACAATGGGACTCGCCGCGGCACTGCTGTTCAGCCTCTCCGCCGCTCAGGCGCAATTCCATAAATATGATACTTGGGATCAAAACTACACGGCATCCGGACTCCTGGGAGCCGTCCAATACGACAACCTCAAAATGAAGCAGGAAGATGGAGACACCGAAGTGGATCTGTCCCTGCTCCCACAGCTGGGCGGAGCGTGGCAGACCCTGCCCAGAGGCGAGCGCCTTCAATATGGTCTTGAAACCACCTTCTTATTGGGTTTCCGGTTCGACAAGGTCAACTATGCCTATCTTGAAGGAAACGGCGCCCATGTGAGCCTCTCCACCTCCATGTGGCTGTTCGACCTCGCCGGCGGCGTTTATGCCAGCCTGTACCTAACGGAGTCCGAAATGTTCCGTATCTATGCCGGAGCCGGGCCCCAGATGATCTTCGCCAGCTATCGGACCGAGCGAAGCTACAACGATGCAACCCCCGATGACAACCACACCGAGTCCGCCTTCGGACTCGGCCTCTACGCGCGGACCGGTTTTGAATTCCGTATCCATGAAAAAGGGATGATGGGACTCGGCGTTCGCAGCAACTGGGCCACCGTGGATTTCTCCAATGTTGGAGGAAGTTCCGAATTAACCGGCTTCGCATTTTTCGCCTCCTATACCGCAGGATTTTAGTCTAATTCCGGGAGTACTCCGGGACGGATTTGGCACGAGAAGCCCCTCCCAAAGCACGAAAATCATCCTCAAATTTCCCCGTCCAAAACGAAGCCGGGAGAGCCGAGAGCCTCAGGAGAGTTTATGCAAAGGTTGAAGGATAAAAGGGTATTAATAACGGGGGCTGCCAGAGGAATTGGCCAAGCCATTTCGGAATTATTTGCAACAGAAGGTGCAACCGTAATTTTAACCGATATTAATGACGATTTAGGGAAAGCAGTAACGTTGGGAATTGGTGCTCATGCTGAATATATGCACCTCGATGTTTCGCAAGAAACACATTGGGAGCAGGTCGCCCATACCATTCAAAATAAGTATGGGCGCTTAGATATCGTCATAAACAATGCGGGAATCACTGGTTTTTTCGAAACCCCAGGACCCCATGATCCTGAAAATCTTGATCTTGAAAGCTGGCATACAGTGCATCAGACCAATTTAGATGGCGTTGCTTTAGGCTGTAAATATGGCATTCGGTTAATGAAAACCTCACCGGCGGCCAGTATTGTAAATATTTCGTCGAGATCAGGTATCGTTGGGATTCCCGCCGCAGCAGGGTATGCCTCCAGTAAAGCGGCAGTACGGAATCATACAAAATCCGTTGCGTTATATTGTGCGGAAAAACAATACCCAATCCGCTGCAATTCCCTGCATCCTGGAGCCATTTTAACCCCGCTGTGGGATGCCATGTTAGGTGAGGGCAAGGAAAGGAAAGAGGCCATTAAACGGATTGCGGCAGATGTCCCATTGGGCACCATGGGAGACCCCATTGATGTGGCATATGCCGCGTTATATCTGGCCTCTGACGAATCTAAATATGTGACGGGGGTTGAGCTGAATATCGATGGCGGAATTCTAGCCGGAAGCACGGCGGCACCATCCAACACGTAATCTCTCCACCGCTTTAAATCGCACCAATCGGTGGACCCGCACATCGAGTCATCCCGCCCAGTTACCTCGCGATGGAAATATTGCGGTCGCTAGAAACTATAGACGGTTCTTAAACTACCGCTTTGAATCGAAGCGTCATAAAAATTGATCTCTGAATCCTGCTCATAATAGCCCAGCGAACCCAACAAGGACAGATTCTCGATATTAAATAGGTTCTTATATGCCAATGAGATGCTTCCATTAAACAGCATGGAATCCGCTTTCTTTTTATAAATCGGATTCTCTTCGTCGTACACGATCGACCCAACGCCTACCCCGGTAGTGAAAAACCAACGCGCCCCATTATATAAATAACTGAGCTGGACTCCGACCCGATCCCGCTTCATGGCCCCGCCATCTAGATCCAGTTTCGTGAAAGATAAGGTAGGTTTAATCGTGTGTTTCTTATTGAACCGAAATTGGTACTGCACTCTGACCTTATATTCATCTCCACCGCGCTCCAGCAGCTGTTGCTGCCCGAGAGTCAGGTTCAGAGCCGGATCACTACCACTTTGTTCGTTATCCACGTTCATCTTCCGCGCGCTAACTTGGAGATCAAATCCAGAGCCCATCATCCTGTACCAAGCGAGTCGTGCTCCCCGTGATTGACGTTCGGTTTCTTTGCGAGAACCACCAACCTGATAGGGATCCTGATAAACCTGCGCGGGGATGGCGATGTTCGAAAGCGCACTGGCTTCGATTATTCCCAGTTCGCCTACTTCCTGGCGAATCCCCAGCGCCGTGGTAAAATCGTAGCGGATAAAGTCTTCCAGTGATGTCCCAAAATACACCTGAGACCGAGTTGCTGCAAACGTATAGGCCAACCCACCGTTTACCGCCGGCATGACCGCCGTTTTACCTTGAGGAGATTTGAAGACCGAATCGATGCGATCGGTGGACACATCGCCCAAACTCGCTCCGGCAATCAAACTGCTCGTCACATGGTTCACCGCAATACCCGCAGAAATGAAACCACTAAACCCCGACTCTTCAGGAATTCTATCGATCGCGAACGTCGACCATGCCATTGCACTGGCTATCAAAAAAAAGGGCCTCTTATTTATCATACTATTCCTTATTATTTTCACACGGAGTACTCTCCGCACATCCCATGATAGTTCCGTCCGAAATCACAGAATCTTCCTAGGGAGGAATTACGGCATCACCCCCACCATCAGCCATCTTGGCCCCACGGTTGAAATGAGCGAAATCCATGCTCACTGGCGGGAAATCATACGAAATTAATCCACACATTTCAAATAAACATTTGAAATATATAAATGAAAATAACTATTTTTAGTTCTTAACAAAAAAAGGCGTTCATTTTTACACCCGTTGGAAAATAAAGTAACGTAGGCTTTTCGCCTGCGTTTTCTTTTCCTACAGTGTGCGGCCCTATGAAAAAGAATGAACAGATGCGCTTCTCCGACCGAAAGCGGGTGGGAATGGATTTCCACTGGCCGGAAGTCCCCATGAATATTGTGCTGGTGTATCCCTCGATCCCGCCCAACACCGGCAATGCGTCCCGCCTTTGTGCGGCCACGGGGTCCCGCCTGCACCTGATTGAACCTCTGGGCTTTGATATCGACGACCGGGCCGTTCGCCGGGCAGGGCTCGATTACTGGGACTCGGTGGATATCACCGTTTATCCCGACTTTGAAACGTTCGTAGATAAAAATCCGTCGGGCCAAAAATATTTCTTTTCCACGGCAGGATCGAAGATTTTCCACGACGCCGCATTCCAACCGGGCGATTACCTCATCTTCGGAAACGAAACCTATGGCCTGCCCGATGAAATTATCGAGGCACAAGATCCCGGCCAAGTCTTGAATATCCCCATCAAACTCGATAACGTACGTTCTCTTAATTTATCGAACTGTGCGGCAATCGTGCTATTTGAGGCCTTGAGACAATTTAATCGATGAAATTTGAACGCAACGGATTTCTCACGGTCGAAAACCCCATTAAACCATGATAACAGGAGGAGTAAGAATGGCGGGAATTGAAATAATCAATCAGAAAGTGCGCGAACAAAGCGCATTCGTACCCACCCTCAAAGCTGAAATTGCGAAAGTAATCGTGGGTCAGGAATATCTCATTGACCGATTGATTATTAGCATCCTGGCCAACGGCCATGTCTTGCTCGAAGGGGTTCCCGGATTGGCCAAAACACTAACCATTAACACCCTGGCACGAGCGCTCGATACCAATTTTCAACGCATTCAGTTCACGCCGGATCTGCTTCCTGCTGATATCATCGGCACCTTGATCTACAATCAGAAAGACGGCGATTTTATCATCAAAAAGGGGCCCGTGTTTGCCAATATCATTCTGGCCGACGAAATTAACCGCGCCCCGGCCAAAGTGCAGAGCGCCCTCTTGGAAGCCATGCAAGAAAGGCAGGTTACGATCGGCGACGAAACCTTCAAGCTCCCCAAGCCCTTCCTCGTGATGGCCACTGAAAATCCGATTGAGCAGGAAGGCACCTACCCCTTGCCCGAAGCCCAGGTCGACCGCTTCATGCTTAAGCTCAAGGTGGGCTATCCGACCCTCGAAGAAGAGCGCCGCATTCTCGACCGTATGGCGCACTCCAATACCGAGATTCCAATCAACGCCGTCCTGCATCCCGATGAAATTTTGAAGGCCCGCGAAATTGTCGACGAAATCTACATCGACGAAAAGATTAAGGACTACATTCTGAGCATCGTATTCGCCACCCGCGAGCCCGAAAAATACAACTTAGACATCAAAGACTACCTGCAATATGGTGCCTCCCCACGAGCCACCATCAACCTGACCATGGGCGCGCGGGCGCACGCCTTCATGCAGGGCCGCGGCTATGTGACCCCGCAGGATGTGAAGTCGATTGCCCCGGATGTGCTTCGCCACCGCATCATCGTATCCTATGAAGCGGAGGCCGAAGAGATTACCTCCGAAGACCTCATCGAAAAAATCCTCAGCGAAATTGCCGTCCCGTAGAGGCGATATACATGTCGCCCATCCGGCAGAAAAAACCATGAGCAATAGTCTCGACCACAAAGAATTGCTGAAGAAAGTTCGGCGCATCCAAATCACCACCAAGCATGCGGTGAACGATGTGTTTGCTGGGCAATATCATTCCACCTTTAAAGGGCGCGGAATGGAATTCGATGAGGTGCGGGAATATGTGCCCGGCGATGATATTCGATCCATTGACTGGAACGTCACCGCGCGCACCGGCACACCACACATTAAAAAGTTTGTGGAAGAGCGCGAGATGACCGTCATGCTGGTGGTCGACATTTCGGCCTCCAACCTCTTCGGCAGCGGCAATCAGCTGAAGCGGGATTTGGCGGCGGAAGTGGCCGCGGTGCTGGCCTTCTCGGCCATCCGAAATAATGACCGCATCGGACTGATCCTCTTTTCGGAAGAGGTCGAAAAATATATTCCCCCGAAGAAAGGCACGCGCCATGTATTGCGGCTCATTCGTGAAATGCTCTCGCATAAACCGAAGGGTAAAGGAACGAATGCAGTCCCCGCACTGGACTACCTGAACCATATTAGTCCGCGCAAAAATGTAACCTTCCTGATTTCGGATTTCATGTTTAATGACCAGTACGAACAACTGTTGAAAATTTCCGCCCGGCGGCATGACCTCATCAGCGTGGTCATTAGCGACCAACATGAAATGGCCTGGCCGGACATCGGACTCATCCATTGGCACGATGCCGAAACCGGAGAAACGGTTTTGGTTGATACCTCCAGCAAGAAAGTCCGGCGTAAATTGGCCTTGGATCAAGAACAACGCTCGGTGGCCATCGACGATCTCCATCGCAAAGCCGGCATCGATACCATTCGTCTCTTTGCCGGGGAACCGTACGACAAACAATTCATCAAATTCTTCCGACAACGGGCTCAACGCAGATAGATGATTAAATCCATTCCCATTTTAACGTTACTGATTGCGACCGTACTCACGGGCTGTACTCCGGAGTTGCAAAAGACATATCCACAGGATCGGCTGACGGTGGAATATACGATGGATCGGGAAAACATCCTGATTGGCGAGCGGGCGGAACTGATCGTGACTGCCTTTTACCCCACCAACGGAACGCTGGTTCTTCCAGAGATTGGAAGAAAAAAAGACGTAATCTTACTCGCCCGCGACTGGACCCACGTTCCGCGAGAAGATGGATTGACTCAATCCGAAACCCGCTATGCCCTCACCTCGTTCCGGCTCGGCGAACACCCGATTTCCACGGGCATGATTTCCTGTGCCGTGGGCGAATTACTCTTTAGCACGAATTTTCCGGCTGTAAATCTTCTGGTGGGCACGTCACTGAGCGATGCGGACTCCACGACCCTTGCCGACATTAAAGGCATGCAGAAACTGCCCGGCCGCATTCCAAAATGGATCTGGATTGGGTTGGGCTCGGCCCTTGCGGCCGTTGCGATTGGGTTGATTACCTCCAAACTTTTGAAAAACCGCAAGACCCTCCTTCCCAGCGCACCGTCCATTCCCCCGCATGTGCTCGCCTTCCAAGCCTTGGAAACCTTACAGCACCGCGGGTTGCTCGAGCAAAATGAGTGCAATCCATTTTACACCGAACTTTCTCTCATTCTCCGAACCTATCTAGAAGGACGCTTTTGTTTGCATGCCCCGGATGAAACCACGGAAGAATTTGTGGAAGAAATGAGCCGATCGCCGGAACTTGACGGATCGCAAAAAGGCATCCTTCAAGAGTTTATGCGCCAGGCCGATATCGTTAAGTTTGCCAAGGGCCATCCCGATCGCTCCACCATGGAGCTGGCATTCAGCACCACGAAACAGTTTGTTGAAGAAACAAAAATGACCGGAGGTTTAGCCGCAAAAGTACACAGGGAACACCCAGAAGGAGCGGAATGATGGATCCCCAAATCACAGAACGAGACGACTTCATTCGGGAAACTTCGTCGGTCATCCAGGATCATCTTGAAATGGGTCATCTTGAAAAAAAATATGACGCCGAGGACTCGAACATCGAAACCAGCCGCTCCACGAACCGGAAGCACGGCCGGATCATTCCTTTGCGCACGTTCATGGCGAATCAACGATGACCCTCGCGCATCCCTATTTTCTTTTATTGATTCTGCTGATCCCAGTGCTACTAGGGTTCCGCTGGTTTATGCGGCGAAAACAGTCCATGCAGTTCAGCAGCAGCATCGTGTTGAAAGGCCTCCCCAAAACATGGCGCATTCGCATACAGCCGATCCTCCCCTTGCTTTACTCCTTGGGCCTCCTCTGTCTGATCGTGGCACTGGCTCGGCCGCAGCTCGGGTTGGAAGACAGCCGCGTGCGGACGGAAGCGGTGGATATTATTCTACTCCTAGACCTTTCCAGATCGATGGACACCCAGGACTTCCAAAAATACGGCCGACGCATGGGCCGCTTGGAAGCCTCCAAGGAAGTCATTACCCGCTTCCTTGAAAACCGGCCGAACGACCGCATTGGCATGGTGGCCTTTGCCACCGTCCCCTACGCGGTGGCTCCGCTTACGCTCGACCATGGCTGGCTGACCCAGCGGATGGAGGGGCTACACACGGGGATGCTCGATGGAAACAGCACCGCCATCGGCGATGGCATTGCTTCGGCGATCAACCGCCTGCGGGAAAGCGAAGCCAAGAGCAAGGTGATTATTCTGCTGACAGATGGGGCGAATAATGCCGGAACCCTTTCCCCGGAAAATGCGGCGAGCGCGGCGGCCGCACTGGATATTAAAATTTATACCATCGGAGCGGGCGGTGCTTCGAACGGCTTCTTTATTCAACGGCAGGGAGTCGACGCAGAATCGCTACAGAACATTGCAGAAACCACCCGTGCCAAATTTTACCGGGCCAAGGATCTGAAAACGCTGGATGCGGTGTATAGCGAGATCGATCGGCTGGAAAAAACCGAGATCGAAGTCGAACGGTTCACCCGTTTTGAAGAAACCTCTAAGGGCTGGTTACTGGCGGGCATCCTCTTTTTGGGATTGGAACAACTGATGAGTCTAAGCCGAATCGGGAGATTGCCTTAATGAAATGGCATAATTCAGATATTCTGTTGGGCCTGTTGGCCCTGCTTCCACTCTTGCTGATTACCGCCCTCATGCTACGGCGGCGTCTGAATCTGCTGAAACGTATGGCAGACCAAGGGCTCTGGTCGACCCTGCTTCCGCTCTTATCCCCGCAACGCCAACGGCTGAAAAACCTCTTGCGCATTGTGGCGCTGGCGCTGGTGATTGCCGCCGTTGCCCGTCCGCAATGGGGCTTTAAATGGGAAGAGGTGAAACAGCACGGACTCAGCATTCTGGTGGCACTAGACACCTCCAAAAGCATGCTAGCACAGGACATTAAACCCAACCGCCTGCAACAGGCCAAATGGGGCGTGCGGGATTTGGTGAAAGAACTGCGCGGCGACCGAATTGGCATTGTGGCTTTTGCTGGCGATGCCTTTCTGCAGTGCCCGGCCACCATCGACTATGCCGCCTTCCTGATGATGCTCGACGACATCTATGCGGGTATTGTTCCCATTGGCGGAACCGATTTGTTCCGCGCCTTGGAAACGTCGATGGAAAGTTTTGAAACATCCGAGGAAATGCAGTCCGACAAAGTGATTATCCTGATTTCCGATGGAGAAAGCACCACCGGCGATCCGCTGGCCCTACTGCCCCGCCTGCAAGCAGAGAACATTCGCGTCTTCGCCATTGGCGTGGGGACTCGCGAAGGGGAATTGATTCAAACCTCGGCCGGATTTGTGAAAGACAAAGACGGCCATGTGGTGAAGAGCTCGCTGAACGAAGATCTGCTGGAACGGATTGCCTTTGAAACCGGCGGGTTCTATGTGCGCTCGGCTCCGGGCGATTTCGGGCTGGAACGAATTTATCAGCAGGGCATCGCGGGGTTGCAACGCGAGGAACGAGATTCCCGCAGGTCGAAATCCTGGACCGAACGCTTCCAATGGTTTGTGGGCGGCGCCCTTCTTTTGCTGATGCTTGAAGCGGCGATCCGGCCGATCAAATGGAGGAGCCAAGGATGAACCGCTTATTCTTGAAGAGTGCTCATGTTCAATGGCGGAAGGCCTTCAAAGAAAGTCCCTTTCTTTTGCGCGTCGCCCTCGTCACCGTCCTTCTGGGGAGCGCACTCACGGTCTACGCCGAGGACTCGCCGCGTGCCTCCATGCGCAAAGGTTTGAAGGCGTATCAAAACGGCGACTACACCAACGCCATCTCCCAATTAAAAAAAACGATCGTGGAGTTTCCAGACCGAGGAAACTTTAACCTAGGGAATGCGCACTATCGGGCAGGAGATTTTGAAACCGCCGAGCACTCGTTTAATGAAGCACTGCGCTCTGGCGACTTGGAGTTGCAGGCCATGGCCTATTTCAACCGGGGCAATGCCCTGCTGGCCCGCACGACCGCACTGACCCAGACGGAGCAGATCAACCTGGCCATTGAACTGGCCTTTCAAGCCACGGATATGTATGAAAAAGCCATCCTGCTACAACCGGACGATCTGGAAGCAAAACAAAATTTTGAGCGCGCAGGGCAGCTGCGACTCCAGTTAGAATATAATCTCGGGCGCTGGTACTTTGAACAGGCAGAACAACTCTTGCCGCAGTATAAAGCCAAAAATGCCCAGCAGAACTACCGCTTGGCCCAAAAGCAGTTTAAGCATATTCTCGCCAACGTCGACCCGACCCATTCGGAATCGCAGCACTATTTGCCGCTCATTCATGAGCGGCTTGATATGCTCGCCCTTGCGGTTGAAACCGCGGAGATCGACTTAAAAACCGCCTTGCTCTATATTTATGATTTCCAATACATGCTGGCCGCCCAACGGCTGACCACGGAAACCGACGAAAGAAAGTATGCGTTTGATCTCAAGCCGGACCTGAAGAAACGCTATGAAGAAACCATTCAGAAGAATCAGGAGATTCTGAAGATTATTGAAGATCTATTTCCCACCATCAATATGGCCCAATGAAAATCTTATTTTCCATTCTATTGACCGCTTTTGCGGTCGTTGCTACGGCCCAGCAAGCCGAGGTTGATATTGATTCAACCTACTTCCATCCGGCGGCAAGCCTGTATATTCAAGGCCAAAGCATCGGCGCCAGCAATTTGGTCGTTACCGGTCTTTCACAATTTCCAAACAATGGAAAACTACTCCGCCTGAAAGAACTACTCGATCAGGAGCAGGAGAAAAAGAAAGACCAAGACAAAGACCAAGACAAAGATAAAGATCAGGACCAGGACCAGGATCAGAATCCGCAGGACCCCAATGACGACCCACAAGATCAAGATCCGAACGAGGACAATTCCCAGGATCAGGATCAAGAAAATGATCAAGACCCGAACGAGGACGATTCCCAGGACCCTTCCGAACCCTCCCCGCAACCGCCCAGCGCAGAACAGATGAGCCAAGACGAGGCCGAGCGGCTGTTGGATGCGATGAAGCAGGAAGAAGAGGCCAAACGGTTGCAGTTGCATCCTGTGATGGGCACCCCAGTTAAAGTGGATAAGGACTGGTAGAATGGGAATGCGTAATTACGTCCGCCGCCGACTACCCGTGCTTGGCATCTTGCTTCTGGCCAGTGGCTCATTCGCCGCCGATGTTCAAATGACCATTGAACCTCAGATCATCAGCCTATTGGACCGAGCCGTGCTCAAAGTGGAGTTTATCAATACCAGCGGCAAGGCCTTGGACCTTCCGCAAGTTGATGGGCTGAAGCTCCAATATAGAGGTCAAAGTTCAGAGACCCGCATGGTGAACTTCAAACGCACCATGAAAGTGGTTCACACCTATCTGGTAACCCCGTCCAAAGTGGGCGATTTCTCCATTGGCCCGGTGACTGCGCAGTTTAATGGCGGCACCAAAGAGCTGTCCGTAAAACTGCGCGTCATCAAACCCAAAGATGATAAAGAGGCCCAGGCCATCTCGGAGTTGCTGTATTCAGAAATTTCGAGCGATCGGGAAGCGCCGCATGTGCATGAACCCTTCGGGCTTACCCTCAAAGTATTTATTCGGGATACCCTTCAAGTTGACGGATCTTTTGCCATCCGCGGCGGCATGCCTGAAAATGGGCTGGATGGCGATCTGCAGTGGGATGTGGTGAACCATACACGAGAAGAACTCAACGGATCCATTTTTAAAGTCTACACCCTCAAAAGCACGGCAAAGACGCTGACCTCGGGAACCTTTACCTTCCAACCCCAAGTGCAGATGAATATCGTGATCCCGCGCCAGAACCGACGGTCCTATGGATTTGACGACCCCTTCTTTGGCGATTATTTTGGGCGACAGGAAACCCGCCCGATCGTACTCGACTGCAATCGGCTCGAGGTGCAGGTCCGCGCAATTCCAATGATTGGAAGGCCGGAAAGTTTTACGGGCGGGGTCGGCATTTTCGGATTTAACGTGGAGGTCGGCCCGGCAGAGGTGAAGGCGGGCGAACCGATTACCGTGAAAATGAGCGTGGTGGGCCGGGGCAACCTATCGCAGATTACCCCGCCGCAGATTGAGGAAAGCCACAACTATAAATTGTATGATGCACGCATCGTGGCCTCGGATAATCCGAACGAAGTCTGCTTTGAACAGGTGCTGATTCCAAAATCTGGGAGCGTATCCAACATTCCGGCCATTTCATTTTCCTATTTCAATACCACGACCACCGACTTCCGCACGATCTCGCAGGGTCCTTTCCCCGTCCACGTGGCAGCCATGCCGCAACAAATGGCTCAGGTGATTGCCCCCATGCCCAGCACCATCCAGCAGGAAACCGAAATTCTGGGTTGGGACATCGTCTATCTCAAATCGGCTCCCAAATATTGGAAAAATGAATCGGACCAGTTGTGGCACCAGAAACCGCTCATCCGCTTATTCCTGGCCCTACCGCTTCTGCTTCTGATCGGAGTTGCCGGCCAGACCACACGGCGAAATCGGATGGCCAACAACGTGGCGCTGGCACGGCGGCAGAAAGCCCCGAAAGCGGCCAGAAAGCATATTCAGCAAGCGCGACAGGCAATACAGAAGCACAATGAAGGGGCCTTCTACGAAGCGCTCTGGAATGCGCTGGCTGGATATTTTGGGCATCGGCTCAATCTGGCTCCCGGCGAGGTTTCCCTGCCCGTCGTCGTGGGCACCTTCCCTGAAATGCGGAAAGATCTTGAAACCCTCTTTCATACCATTGAGCAGCGGCGCTACGGCATTCAGTCTGAGTCGGACCCTACGAAAGCAGCCCTGAAGGGCCTGCTGAAGAAGCTAACGAAAACGCTGAAGGCGTGTGAAAGGATCCGAGTATGAGATTATTCCTAAGCATGTTATCGGGCCTCGCCCTTTGTATCGGTTCGGTCCAAGCCCAACAGGAGCAGTTCCTCCAAGCGCAAACCGCATACGATCATGGACGCTATGCCGAAGCAGCACTCCAGTATGAAACCCTGATCGAGCAAGGAACGGCCAATCCGGAAGTGCACTACAATCTTGCGAATGCCTACTTTAAAGACCGTGATCTTCCGAAAGCGGTCTGGCACTACCGCAAGGCGTGGTATGAAATGCCGCGCGATCCAGACCTTAAAGCCAATCTGCACTTTGCACTGAATGCGGCGGGAGCCCTGGATCCAACCCCCAGCTTTGCAAACCGGATTCTGTCCACTCTTTCGCAGAGTGAGTGGATCATTACGGCCACATCAGGCTATCTTTTATTACTGATTTTGCTTCTTCTGCTTCCCATTAAAGCGGCACGGCGGATGGTTCTAAAACTCTGCCTCCTGCCTCTGGGGATCCTCACGCTCTCCGGGTTGGGTTGGTTGCAATGGAACCAACTCAAAGCGAACCCCGAATACGTGGTGGTTCAAGCAGAAGCAACGGCACTTTTTGGGCCTATAGCGGGCAGTACCGCACACTTCAAGATGCCCATTGGAGCCTTGGTCCGGCAACGCAGCAACAATGGCAAGGGTTGGATTAAAGTGGAGTATGACCACAAGCAGGGCTGGCTGAAACGGGAATACATTGCTCTTGTTTCTCCTTGATGTTTTCAGGGTTCACACCTAGGTTTCCACATCATGAATAACGAAAATAAAAGGTCATTCCGAAGCAAAGCATTACTCTGGTGGATTTCCATCATATCCCTCGTTCTTTCCGGGTCTCTGTATTATTTCCTTGGAAATTTGGCGGAGACTGATGTACATGTACGGCAACAGCGTCTGATTTTACCGCTTATCGGCATCTTGGTTGCAGGAGTTTGCCTGATTGCAGGAACAGCCGGCCGCTGGTTTTATCCGAAATAATTTTTTAATCTTTGGAATAACGAGGTTGCCTTGAAAGCAGATATTGAATGGACTGAAAAACTCGAAGATCGGGTTAAACGAAAAGTACGCATTACCTTCACCGGTAAAACGCTGATGAAATGGCAAACCAAACGTTCTGATGAAGCAATGTGGGACTACGATACGCCTCCCAGCGAAGAAGACTGGGATCATCTCATTGAAAAAATTGACATTCTGTATCACCGGCGGCGCCAGCCTTATCACCGCCTTGAACTGGTGAAAAAACTCAAAGCAACCGCATTGGGCAAGTAATCGTGGAAATTCCGATTAAAACAGAATATATTGAGCTCTGTAAATTGCTCAAATTGGCCAACCTCGTGATGTCCGGAGGCGAAGGCAAAGAAGTCGTCGCCCAGGAAATGGTCACGGTGGATGGTGCACTTGAAACGCGAAAGCGGTGCAAGATCCGCGCCGGTCAGCGTGTCGAGTTTGCTGGCGAGACCATTGACGTGGTACATGCGTAAATAAGAAAAGGGCTTCCCATCCTTGGAAGCCCTTCCATTTTCCAGACGCTGGATATGCTATTTCAGGTGCGTCTTGAATCCTTTACCGATGGAATAGACCTCGAAGCCTATTTCAAATAGGGCATTATGATCCAGCATATTTCGGCCATCGAATAGGAAGGCCGGTTTCTGCATCTGGTCGTAGATCCGCTGAAAATCAAGTTCTTTATACAGCGCCCAATCGGTGAGTACCGCAATGGCATGGGCCCCTTTTGCCGCTTGATAGGGATCCGCTTCAAACTCAATCTGGTCCGCCAAGTCCGGCATTTCCAGCTTCGCATTTTCCATGGCTTCCGGATCGGATACCACAATCGTGGCATGCTCCGCAGCCAGTTCGCGGCAGACCTTAATGGCCGGACTTTCACGGGTATCCCCGGTATCGGCCTTAAAGGCAAAACCAAAGACCGCAATGCGTTTATTGGCAATCGTATTAAACATGCTATGCAGCATATTGGTTACGAACCGGCTTTCCTGATATTCATTCATGATGACCACTTGGCGCCAGTAATCGGCCGGCACCTGCAGCCCATAGGTTTCGCAGAGATACACCAGGTTCAGAATATCTTTTTTAAAGCAGGATCCGCCAAAACCAATCGAAGCTTTCAGGAATTTCGGACCAATTCGGCTGTCGGTCCCGATTGCATGCGCCACCTCGGCCACATCGGCCTCCGTGGCTTCGCACAAGGCAGAGATGGCATTAATGGAACTAACACGCTGGGCCAAAAAGGCATTGGCCGTGAGTTTCGAAAGCTCTGCCGACCAGAGGTTGGTCGTTAGAATTCGCTCGTTCGGAATCCAAGTTGCATAGATATCCACCAAGGTTTGAATGGCCTTTTTTCCCGCCTCGGTTTCATGTCCACCAATCAGCACACGGTCAGGACACTGGAGGTCTTCCATCGCCGTGCCCTCGGCCAGGAACTCCGGATTCGAAAGCACTTCAAAATGCACCGGATTCTCGCCGGCATGCAGCACGCGCTCCATGGCTTCTGCGGTGCGAACCGGCAGGGTACTTTTCTCAACAATAATTTTATCAGAAGTAGACACGTCTTTAATGCGACGCGCACAGAGTTCCCAATACTGGAGATCGGAAGCATAACCAGCCCCTTCACCAAACGTTTTGGTTGGGGTATTCACGCTCACAAAAATAATGTCCGCTTGGCGAATGGCCTCATCCACCTCCGTAGAGAAAAAGAGGTTCCGTCCGCGGGCTTCCTGAACCACCTCCAGCAGGCCGGGCTCGAAGATGGGCAGATCGTCGGTTTGCCATGCAGCAATACGCACTTCATTAATATCCACCACGTTCACCTCAACGTGTGGGCACTGTTTGGCGATCATCGCCATGGTGGGGCCACCAACATAACCGGCGCCAATGCAGCAAATTTTAGTCATTCGTATTCTCTCTTTTAAATTCCCAGATTACTCAGCGAGGTCATCACATGGTTAATCAATGCCGTAACCGTTGGATGATCAACTTCAAATTCATCGGCTTCTCTTTGTAACGTTTGCACCAAATCCTTCACGGCTTCGGGCGTAAAGTGCTCAAGCCCCTCTTTCGCGGCCTCCAGCTTTTCTTCAAAAATGCTGGTTTCCGCAGGAATCTTCCCGAGTTCGCCCTTCAGTTCAGCAATCGACTTTTTTACTTCGGTATGCGGCATAATGTCTCCTCGAATTAAGACTAGGATGGTCAAATATGGGCATTCCCCGAAGATATCGCGAGGCTAAATCTATTTTTTCGCCCTACCCTATTTCTTCCTCATTCAGGATACAATGTTCATAGACCCTCGTAACCTGATCCATAATTTTTTCCCAATCATAGTGCGTCGCCACTTCCCCGAAGGCACGACGGGACAAATCGGCCCGAAGCGCCACATTTCCGGCCAAAAGAGACATCTGGTCCGAGAACGCTTCATCGTCTCCTGGTTCAGCCAGTAGAATATTTTCGCCATCGATCGCAAAACCAGGAATTCCACCAACCCGACTAGCCACCACCGGCAGTCCCGCGGCCCACGCTTCGAGCACCACAATGCCGAAGGGCTCATGAAGAGAAGGCAGAACAAATAGTTCTGCGGCCTTATACGCAGAAGGCAGCAACGGACTATCCGGCGGAAAACCTTCAATCAGCGTAACTTGGTTCCCCAAGCCCAGCTTGGTGATTTCAATCTTAACCTCATCGCGATACCGTTCAACCGTGACGGGCCCAATCAGCACCAATCGATGAGCCGGATGCGCTCTAGAAAAGGCTGCAAATGCGCGAACCAACCCCAGCTGATTTTTTTGATAGTCTAATCGAGACACACAAAGCACCAGTTTTTCCAGGGGTTGGAATCCGTATCTTTTCCGGAACAATTCGCCCTCCGCAGCGGCAAACCGATCCACATTGACCCCATTCGGAATATAGTGCACCCGCTTTTCCGGATAGTGTTTTCTCACTTCTTCATACTCGTTCTGTCCCACACAAAGGATGGCATCCGCATCCGCCAGCACCCGCCGGGAACCAAAGAGCGCCCCAAAAACCTTCCCCCATTCAAGCTTTCCCTTAAAAGGGGCGGCCATTTGATCCGCCTGCTCCTGAGGCAATGTGAAATGCCCCCCATGGAGGCTAACGACATATGGAATCTTTTTGAGCCGAGCCGCAGTCCGCACCATGCCCCCCAGTCGGTGCTGAACATGCGTGTGAAGAATCGAGAGATCGCGCGCACGGAGCAGTGCAAAAAATAAGGGCAACGAGAGCGGGCTCCCCCCCTTCAACACCAGCTTGCGGCGGGAAGCGGCCGAGAGAAATAGCCACGGAAAACAATAAGAAAATCGATGAACCGAAATATTTCCAAAGGCCTGCACACCGGTTTCTTCCAACATATCCGTACAAAAAACAGGACTCTCTATCCCCTTTTCAATCAATTGTTGAGACGAGTTGAAGACCACACACTCCGTCCCGCCCCACTTTCCGGGGGAAAATCGGCGCATCACATGAATAACTTTTTTTACCGGCAACATAATCCGCGTAAGATACGGGTTTTTTATGCCTCTTGGAAGTTCAACTTCGGCCGACCGTATCTGGGTTCTGTTTTTGTTTGCTGGCTAACGGACAATCCTTATAGTGGCGCCTCTTATGGGGGCAATATCACAGAGGGCCCGTGGGCTCATTAACACAGCAGGCCAAGATTCAACCGTACCCTCACCGATGCGCACCCTTCTGGAGTTCGGGGCAGCCCCCACCCCCCCACTAAATCTATGAAAACTGTGCAAAATAAAGAGGTAAGAATCCTCCTGGTGGAAGACAATCTGGTTAACCAGAAGGTCGCAAGCATCATCCTTCGCAAAGCAGGATGCATTGTCGACATCGCAAACAACGGCCAGGATGCCGTCGATCAGATCCAGCAGGAACGCTATGATCTCGTTCTCATGGACTGCCAAATGCCGATCATGGATGGATTCGAGGCCACCACGAAGATCCGCGCCATGAGCGAGCCCATTTGCAACATCCCCATCATTGCGATCACGGCCCAAGCAATGGCCGACGACAAACAACGCTGTCTGGACGGCGGGATGAATGACTACATACCGAAGCCCGTAAATCAACACACCCTCATTCGCCTCATCAATCAATACGTTGGCCAACTATGAAACCTTTTTGGGAATCCAAAACACTGCACGAAATGAATACCTTAGAGTGGGAATCACTCTGCGATGGCTGTGCAAAATGCTGCGTACATAAACTGCAGGTCGAAGAAACGGGCAAAGTACACTACACGTGCGTCGCATGCCGGATGCTGGACGTGAATACCTGCCGGTGCACCAACTACGACCAACGCCATGAACTGGTGCCAGATTGTGCCGTGCTCTCCATGAAGAACCCCGAATATTTCGACTGGATGCCCGCAACCTGTGCCTATCGCTTAGTCCACGAAAGAAAGCCCCTGCCAGACTGGCACCCGCTCATCACCAAAGACCCTTCATCCGTTCACGCGCACGGGGCCTCGGCCAAGAAAAAGCTCATTCCAGAATTTCTGGCCGATGAGGAGCGCTTGGAAAAATATATCATCGATTAACGGCCCTCATCACAAGAGGTGTCGGAATTTTTGATGAGATCACTCCCCCTCAATGCCTACATTTTTGGTGGAGCTCTCTCGCTATTTTATAAGTTTAAGCAGTGCACGGAACGAGGGATCTTTGGCATCCCGCAGCAAAGCCATCAGAATAGATTCCGTCGGGAGCACGACCGCCCCAGCCTGCCGCATAGCATCCAGTGCAAGCGCCTTATGTTCCTGCACTCGCGAAGAAACCGCATCCGCCGCCACATACACCTCAATGCCCTGTTCCAGCAGATCCACCGCAGTCTGATACACACAAATATGCGACTCGATACCCATCAGGATGACCTGTTTCTTTTCCACCGCGTGAAACAACTCCATGAAAGCCAGATCGTCACAACAGCTGAACGACGACTTTCCAATCATCGGAACACCTTCCAGCAACGTCTTATACGGCTCATTCGTGGGCCCAAGCTTCTCGGGAAGCTGTTCCGTTCCAAGCAGGGGAATTTCGAGCAACTGCGCACACTGGATCAGTTTTTCCATATTCGCATCCAGCGACTCTTTTTCAACCATCAGTTCATGCAGCCGGCCCTGAACATCGATGAATACGATTACAGCTTTAGTACGGTTTAACATGTTCGCTCCCCCTTCATCTCGTGATTCGTGGTCCATTCCGGACCAAAAAATGGCTCCATGGAATCACGCATCAGTTGATTTCATACTGCTTTAATTTACGATGCAGCGTCCGCCGACTAATGCCCAACTTCTCCGCGGCCTTGGTGCGGTTGCCACCGGTTTTTTCCAATGCCTGGATCACCATGCGCCGCTCCATTTCATCCACGGTTAGATCAGCCTCCTCCGGCCCTTCACCTTGCGCAACCACCTCATCCCGCACCTGCGCCGGAATATCAGCCACCTCAAACATCGTGCCTCGGGAGAGCACCACCATCCGCTCCACCAGATTACGGAGCTCGCGAATATTTCCAGGCCAGTCATACCTCGAGAGCATCTCATACGCCGCAGGGGTAAATCCCTCAATCTGCTTGGCATTTTCTTCGTTGAACACGGCCAGATAATGATTCAACAGCAAGAGGACATCGTCCTCCCGCTCGCGCAACGGCGGAAGGGTAATGACCACCACATAGAGCCGATAAAAAAGATCTTCGCGAAAATCGCCCGCATCCACCATGCCCTTAAGGTCCCGGTTGGTTGCAGCGATCAGACGCGCATCCACATCCACGGGCGTATCGCCGCCCACCCGCTCAATCTGCCGTTCTTCCAACGCGCGGAGAATTTTAACTTGCACCGAAGCATCGATCTCCGAAATCTCATCCAGAAACAGCGAACCACCATCCGCCTTCTCAAACCGCCCGATTCGCCGCTCCATGGCCCCCGTAAACGCGCCCTTTTCATGACCAAACAGTTCGCTCTCCAATAAATTTTGCGAAAGGGCGGCACAGTGTACGGCCACGAAAGCGCCATGGCTCCGCGGGCTTAGTTGATGAATGGCCTTGGCCACCAACTCCTTGCCCGTACCGCTCTCGCCCTGAATCAAAACGGTCGCACGCGAGGTGGCCACCTGCCGAATCGTATCGAACACCTCCTGCATCGGGGTCGAACAGCCGATAATATTTTCTAATCCATATTTATGATCCAGCTGCACTTTCAGCTCTTCATTTTCCAGTTCAACCTTCTTGGCCTTCAGCACACGGTCCAGCACCAGCTCCAACTTATCGAGATGAATCGGCTTAGTCATAAAATCGGTGGCGCCGTGCTTCATCGCCTCAACCGCCAGTTCCACATCGCCATAAGCCGTCAGAATAATCACGGTTAGCTCTGGCTGATTCGCCAACGCCCGCTGCATGAGCACCATCCCGTCCATGCCCGGCATTCGAACATCGCTCAACAGCACATCAATAGGTTGCTTCGTCAACACCTCCAACGCCGAGGTCCCATTCTCCGCCGCGAAAACGTTATAATCGCGGCGCAAGGCCCGCACCAAGCCATCGCGAGCGCTCTTTTCATCATCCACAATGAGTAGCGTTGGTTTAGTCATGATTGCAATCCACCATTTATCATCGAAGGGAACGTCCAGAACACATCGGCCCGCCCGCTATTCGCCCCGCCATTTTTCCACCCTGAAAATTTCATAGCTCATCCAAATTACAAATCTTGATTATTCATTGCGATGCGGAGCGCCGAGCAAATTCATGCGAGCATCCTCGCGCGGGAAGCGGAGCGTCATTCGGGTCCCACGACCCAACTCAGAGTTGATTTCAATTTCCCCGCCATGGTCCCGCATAATTCGTTGAACAATCATCATCCCCAAGCCCGTTCCCTCCGCTTTCGTGGTATGGTACGGCTCATAGATTGCACCCAAATTTTCCGGATCAATCCCGGTCCCATTGTCTTCCACCACCACACCCACATACCGATCGCTCAACACCGTTCCCAACTTGAGGATTCCGCCGTCTTCCATCGCTTGAAGTGCATTTTTGATGACATTAAAGAAGACCTGCTTCACCTGCGTATCATCAACCGCCACGGCCGGAAACTCTTTTGAAAAATCGGTCTCCACCAGCATGCGTCGATCGCAGATTTCATGCTTCATGACTCTCAGCGTATCTTCTATCAGCCCTTCCAGCCGATGCAGTTTACGCTCGGGTTGCGAGGGCCGCAGCGCTTTCAGAAACTGCTTAATAATCGTATCCAGCCGCTCGACCTCCTTGCGCGACACCTCCACGAGTTCCTTCAGTTCCGATCTCGCCGATTCATCGTTCAAATCTCCGATCTCACGATCTAATAATTGAAGGTGAATATTGATCGAGTTGAGTGGATTACCAATCTCATGCGCCACACCCGCCGCCAACAAACTCAGCGCATGCATCCGCTCAGACTCCACCGACTCGGCCGTCGTTTCCCGCTCGCGAGTTACATCGCGAAAAATGACCACCGCCCCCTCTTCATTTTCATCCACGGCCGCCAGCGGAACCACATAGAATTCCATAAAGCGGTGTTGCGGATAGGTGATCTCAATCTCACGCCGAACCAGCTGGCTCCATTCGTATTCATCCAAATCCAGAATGAGGTCCCAATGAATCTCTTTGAGATAGCGAGCAATTTTCACGCCCTGTGCATCCTCCAACTTAAAGCCCAGAAATTGCTCCGCCGCTCGATTGGCATATGAAATCTGCGCGTCTGGATCTAAGACCAGAATGCCCTCTTCCAAGGCTTGGAAGATCGTTTCCATCAGCCCCTTTTCACGGGCCAGACGGAGGAAATAGGTTTGTAGACTGCCCTTATCCAAATGGTCTAGGCGGTCGACTAGTTTTTCAAAGAATCCCGGTTTCATACCGAAACTGTGTCATAAAGGCTCACTTCATGCAAATCCATTTCCAACCCTTGGACCTGCGCCAAAACGGCACTCACCGGAACAAACAATCCGCTCAAAATCTCTCCGACAAATCCGTTACGCAGCCACGAGGCCCACGCCTTCCGTTCTCCTGATTTTTACAGGAGCAACGAACCGCACCAGCTCCCCCGGCCCCAAAACAGGCTAAAGAAGGACGATTCCAATGGATGGATCACACTCCGGTTCGCATCGGGGCGGCAACGGAGTGCCGCCCGACGAGGAGGTCAGGTCGATGCGCCGCTTTTCCAATGCTTGGAAGCAATCAAGCCAACGGCACAGAATGCCGCCTGCGAGAGACAGAACATCACGAGCCAGAAGCTCGCAGAATCAGTAAAGCCATAAGAGTGCAACCCCACGCCAAGCTGGTTAACCCCGAACCACGACCAAGCAGTGACCACATTTCCAAAGACCGCCATCACCGCAAAACCGCGGTGTTTCACCATCATGCCATATTTTGCATGCAGCATAATGGCATTCCAGATCACAATCAAAAGGGCCCCATTTTCTTTCGGATCCCAGCCCCAGAAGCGGCCCCAAGAATCGTCGGCCCAGAGGCCGCCGAGCACAGTGCCCATAAAACTGAGCAATAGCGCAAAACAGGTGGTTCCATACATCATGCGGAACATGCCATCTTCCGTTTCCACATCCAATCGGCGAGTAAAGAGCCCCGAGATAATATAGAAAACGCCAATGGTTCCCGCCACAAAAGTCCCCATATAGCCAAGGGTCACGGTGATCACGTGCGTGGCCAGCCAGAAGCGCGTATCCAGCACCGCACGCATCTGTTCCATCGTATCGCCATCACCCGCCAAGAAATACGCAATCAAAAGAGTGGTAAAGCCAGCAATACCGCCCACCAGATTGCCGAGGCCACCCGCCTTTTTACGAAAGCCTTGCTCGATGATAATGCCGAGCGCCACCGCGGCCCAACCAATGAAAATGGCCGAGGAATACAGGTTGGTCACCGGAGGATACCCCGAAAGGAACACACGGGCAATAATTGCAAATGTGTGCGGAATGAAGGCAACAATCATTAGAATACGGGCCGCAGACAACAGCCCTTCTTTCCGGAAAAGCCAGCCAAAGCAACTGAGCACAAAAACGAGCAGATAAATCTGGGCCGCTTTCATGAAGGCGTTTAACCGATTGTAGAACACCTCGAAGGAAATCTTTTCGAAGACCTCCGGATTGTCGATCTGCAACTGTGCACCATATTCCATGAGTTGCTGGTTGAAAACCTCGATATTTCCTTCGCGATAGGCCGAGAGCATCACGCCCATATAAATGGCCAAAGGATCCACCGAAATCTCATGATCGTGCGCCATAACCCCCATCGCCGGATGTGCGGAGAGCAGTGAGCTCATCAGCGGACGCCAGCGATCGTTTCCGGCATTCGGAGGAATGATCAGTGGAATGGAATAGTTTTCCAACTGCATATAGCGCTGTGCGGTAGCCATCAGTTGATCGCCAGGCACCGTCGACGGATCCTCGAAGGACCCGAGCACATTCTGAAAAGAGTAGAGTTTATTGGCCAGCTTCACCACCTGACGGTCATAAACATCGCGATCACGACTGTCTTTGGCAAATGCAGAGCGGGATGCGGCATCGAGCCGTCCAAGGCCAGGCAACAGTTCCTGATAGGAATAGCGAAAGCGCTTACGCTCTTCGAGTCCAAGGCTACTCAGCACATCGAGATTTTCAATGCGGATAACTTTATAGTTTGCCGCGTTGGTGGTTCCCGAAATACTGTCGAGCAACCAAGTGACTGCATCCACTTTTTCGCCGGCATCGTTCCGCACCGTCTGCTTTCCAGACAGCACCGTAAGTAGATTACGGGCCAGCGTATCGATCGGCTTCTTGCGGCCTTCATATTTTACGGGAAGATGAGCAAACGCGTTGATCTGAAACTCGTCAGCCGCTTCTATTTCAGATTTCACGCCCTTTTGAAAAAACCAGAGAGCAAACAGAACAACCAAAACATTGATAAGGATACGTTTCATTAGGCATCCCTCCTAAGATAGCGCATGAGCGCTTGAATAAACTGGGCGGTCATGCCCACAAAAACAATCATACAGGAGAGATACGGAACCATCCACGTATCATTTCGAACCACCTGCAGCACGGTACCGCCATCGTCGGGAAGATAGCCCGACTGGTAAAAGGTGCGGCGAGCATAACGCAGCGGATTATTCATCCAGATGCGTAATTCACGCTCCACGCCATCGCCCTCGTTCACGAGCAAAATCTTACTGGCAAAATCTTTAGGCATTTGGGTGCCTTCATATTTTTCATGCACAAAATCGATCAGCTTAATCGAAAAGGGATTCCCGTTCAGGGTCTTGGCATATTCGCGCCGGAACCGGAAGTAGGCTTCATAGGTTTTGTCACCGACCTTAAAATCAGTTGGCACATCCCACGCACGGTTAACAAAGTTGGGATACATCCAGAGGCTGAGAATATAGCGACCGAGAGTTTCTCCCGTATCCGGATCGAGCAGTTCCACATCCACGGCCTGCGCATTGCGCTGTCCGGTCGTCCCGCTGACCTCCCGACTTTCGCCCACATAGAGACGAGAGCCGAAACCGTCGTATTGCGGGTAATTCATTTTAAGTGCATCCGGCACACTGTCCAATGGTTGCGGACGCGTGGAATTTTGCATGAAACGGTGCACCTTCACCACAAACGGCAGGGCATCATCCTCGATCACGGCTCCGTCTTTCAAGCGTTGCGCCGGAATCACCGTGACGGTATCAAACTCTGGATTAGAGGTTTCCGTGAAGGAAAGTTCCAACTGTTGCGAGCGGTCGAGATAGGCGACGGTCTCGCCCTCTTTAATCGTCATGGTGGCTTCCACCGCAAACAGGGCGGTGAAAAACTCGCCGATCAGCAAAAAGAGAATGCCGCCGTGCAATAGCACCATTCCAGCGCGCTGACGATAGAGCAGCAGACACCCCGCATAGAGTGCAACCGCGGCGAGTGTTCCGCGGCCTAATCGAAGGAAAACCCGCCAAAAGGCATCGTTTTCCGTGGCGGCCACCGAGGAGGTTCCCCAGCCAAACATGACGCCAACCACCACGAGCATACCCAAACCAAGCACCGCAATTCCGGCCACCCGACGACTGCCCGTCGCCAGCACTTTAAAGCCCCGCGAATGCACCGCAATCAGGTTAAACGTCAGTAACCAGCCAATCAAAAAACCGCCCGGAAATGGAATTTGAAGGGCGGGGAAATTTAGCGTGCGGGGAAAAAAGATGGGCAGATCAATCCACGCAATATAGCAGCGGAAATACTGTTCCATCACGTTCCAGATCCCCTTGTCCACCTGCGCCAGCGTGCCCGCAAATACAAGCACCATGCTCAATGCCAGCAACACCACCGTGAATTTCAGGGAGAGAAAAAAGTCAAAAAGTTTATTTATCAATGGTTATGACCTTCAAATTTGAGCGTTTCGATATAGTTTCGCATATCAACTGCATGCGCTTTCAATTCGTCGACCGTTCCTTTGCCCGTGTAATACCAATAGCTAGGCGCCAGATCAATGATCGCAGCCACAATACCGTTGTCGCCTTCTTCGTTATAAATCTCAATAAATTTCACTTCATGACCTCCGGCCATGAAGGTCTGAGTTTCTTTTTCGATCTCAGCCGGCGTCGCAGGCGGAAGCCCAACTTGTCCGCGCCAGCGGTTTACATTGCTGGGCACATCGCCCATGGAGAGAACGATCAGATAAAAATCAATATCAGTGCCTTCAATCTCATAGCTAACCTTGCGCATCGCCGAACTGGACGGCACTTCTTTCCAGCCTGCAGGCAGATCCGCCGTGAACCCCGCCGAGGCGCTCGGAGCTTGGCTCATGGCAGGAACCGATCGCTGCGCAGACGCCTGCGCCTGCGGGGTTGGGGCCGATTTCTGCTCTTTCGGCACCTGGTAGGTCCGAACGTCGTTCTGACCGCAGGAAACCAGCAGGGCAATCATAGGAATAAGGAATACTGTGTTCTTCATCGAATTCTCCGAGTTGAAAAGAAGAATAAGCTACAAGACCCCGCTGTCTAATGTCGATTAATATTATAATGTTTAAAGTCTATACACCTTGCATTCTGACCTATCCCAGCTTATCTTCCCGTGTTACAAAGCAAACAACAAACAAGCCTAGCCAAAGAATCCACGATTTGATCTACTGATTCGACGTACAGAACTATGACGGAATTAGAACAAAACCATAACGGCATCCACATCAATATTTTCCTAAGAGACCGAGCCTGCTTGGTCGTCGGCGGAGGAAAGGTTGCGCTGCGAAAAATCAGGCTCCTGCTCGACACGGGCGCTCTCATCACGGTGGTCAGCCCCGAAGTCAACGAAGACCTCGCGGTCCTCATCCAACAGGACAAGGTGAACTACCTCGAGCGCCGCTTCGAGGAGCCCGACATTGTTGGCAACATCATGGTCTATGCAGCAACGAACAGCCGGGGCATAAACCGGAAGGTACTCGATGCCTGCCGCGAACAAGGTGTGCTCTGTTGCTGCGTGGATGGAAACTGGGCCCAAAGCGACTTCACCACTCCGGCCCTCTCCCGACACAAACAGATGACCCTCTCCGTCTCCTCCGGCGGCAAGAACTGCCGCCAGTCCAAAATGGTGAAAAATAGTCTGGCCCGTCATCTTAAAATGATGGATGCCGCGCATTTAGTGGTGGTTGGCACCGACCACCATCATCTGAACGTGGAGGAGCGCGAGCCCTTCCACCTCACCGGTCACCGTTTTGAGCGCGCCGGCTTCATGATTATGCAACTCTGGGGCATCCATGAATTCATGGTCCTCAACACCTGCAACCGCGTTGAGATCATTGCCGTTGTCTCCAAGGAAACCGCCGAGAACGGGATCCTTCGCCACATCCTAGGCTTCACCAATCTCAAAGAAGACAAGTTCTATCTTAAAGAAGGACGGGATGCCTTCCAGCACCTCTGCTTGGTCACCGCCGGCATGCTCTCCCAAACGCCGGGCGAGAATCATATTACGTCGCAGATAAAAGACGCACTGGAAACCGCAAAACAGCGGGGCTGGGCGGGCAACATGACCCAGGAATGGATTTCCTCGGCTCTCTTTGTTTCCAAAGCCATTAAAAACGAAGTGGCGATGCTCCACAGCTACGAGATTGAAGACCTTGCTCTACGCTACCTGGAAGCCCACGGAAAGAACCTCTCCGAATCCACCCTCATGGTGCTCGGGGCAGGAATGATCGGGAAAGGCCTCGTTAACGACAGCCTTCCAAAGATTGGAAAAATCATCTGGTGCTATCACGTCAACCAACCAGAAATTCCAGAAGGTGCCGCCGACAAAATGGAACTCTGCACCTTTAACGACATGAAAAATCGCATCACCGACGCCGACATCATCATCAGCGCCACCGATTCTCCCGGCCATATTCTACATATGGCCCATGCTCCCTTCTTCAATCAAGAACGGCCGGTGGCCGTCATCGACCTCGGCATGCCACGCAATATTGACCCCGAACTCGACGATCTCTCATCCGACATCACCGTAACCGACCTCGATGGACTGAAATACTGGTACCGCCGCGAACTCACCGATATGGATGAAGTGCTCACCCGCAGCCGCTCCATTGTCACCGCCAATAAGGATCTCTATGACAAGATCGCAAACAGTTTTAAAGGCGGGAACGCGACCGAGTAGCCTTGCGCTCACGCAATGCCGTGGAGCCCTCGACCGAATGGAGAGCATGCTCGAACGCATTTCGTTCGAGATGGTGCCCATCACATCCATCGGCGATACCGACCGCACCACCGACCTACGCGAAAGTCCAGCCGACTTCTTCACCCGCGAACTCGACACCGCCCTGCTCAATGGCGAGGTCGACTTCGCTGTGCACAGCGCCAAAGACCTTCCGGATCCCATGCCCGAAAAAATCGACTGGTTCTGGCTGCCCTGGCGCGAAGAGCCGCGCGACTGCATCATTCTTTCCAAAGGGCGGAACCTCGAAGACCTACCCGAGCACCCCGTCATTGGGGTCAGCTCCGAACGGCGGGCGGAATATTGCACCCAGCGCTTCCCCCACGGTCTTCAAAAAAACATTCGCGGCAACATTGAAGAGCGCATTGCCCAAGTCGATCGCGGCGATTTCGATATCCTCATCATGGCCGGGGCCGCGCTCAACCGCCTCAACCTTACAGACCGCATCACCGAATGGATTCCACTCGACGATCTGGAAGTCCCGGAAGGCCAAGGCTATTTAGCCATCACCTTTCGCGAAGGCAACGAACGCATGCAGGCCTTTCGCAGCCTCTTCATGCACACCGTCACGTTCGCCGGCGCGGGCGTCAGCAACAAAGAACTCTGCACCATCGCCACCCTGCGCGCCCTCAAGTCGGCCGACATTTGCCTCCACGATTCGCTCATCGACCATTCCCTGCTCGACGAACTTCCGCTTGGCGCACAGGCCATCGATGTGGGCAAGCGCTGCGGGGCCCACAGCAAAGAACAGCACGAAACCACCAAGCTTATTTCCGAATGCGCCCGCAAAAGCAAACGCGTGGTACGCCTTAAAGGCGGCGATCCCGGCATTTTTGGCCGCCTCGCCGAAGAAACGGAAGCCCTTGAAGCATTGAGCATCCCCTTTCGGGTCATCCCCGGCATCAGCGCCCTGCAGGCCGCCACCACCGGCACCGGCATGCTGCTAACCCGCCGTAATGTTTCCCGCGGCTTTGTGACCCTTACCCCCCGAAAAAGTGGCGGGGCTCTGGCCCGTTGCGACGCTGAAATGAAGAATCAACTTCCGGTCATCTATTATATGTCGATTAAAGCCGCGAAACCGATCGTCGAGCAACTGCTCAAAGACGGCCGCGCGCCCGACACCCCCGCCGCCCTCATTTTCAACGCAGGCGGCGAAGATGAACAAATCATTAAAACGACACTCCGCGAACTGCCGGAACAAAAAAGTTGCGGCAAAAATCCGGGGTTAATCATGGTCGGCGAAAATACCGCCTTCAGCTATCCCACCCACCTCGGAGCCCTGCAGGGCAAAAAAGTGCTCCTCACCTGCTCCGAAGCCCTTCAACAAAAGGCGGTCGATTTGGTCCACGATCTCGGCGGACGCCCCGTTCAACACCCCCTGATTAAACTAAAAACACGCTATGAAGATGCCGGAAAGCTAGCCCCCATTGGCTCCTACGATTGGGTGGTTCTCACCTCGCCCACATCGGTCCGCTGCTTCATCGAATTGCTCAAGAAAACGAAAACCGATCTGCGCACCATTCCGCGCCTAATGGTCTGCGGCAAAGGCACCGCCGATGCGCTCAAACCCCACGGCCTGTATGTCGATGCCGTACCCGAACAAGGCTACAGCGCCGAAGGCCTCATGGAGGTGGCGCGCAATGAAATTGAGCGCGACGATCAGATTCTGCGCCTGCGAGCCGACAAAGCGGGGCCCCAGCTTGCCGAAGACCTTCGAACGTTAGGGGCGGAAGTCGACGACTACATCATCTATAAAAACGAACCGATCCTGCACCATGAACTGCCGGACTTTGATGCGGTCTTTTTTGCCAGCGCCTCCGGGGTTGAATCCTTTGTGGCTCAATGGGGGTTCCAAGCCTTGGAAAATAAAATTACGGTCGTCATCGGAAAACCCACGTCCCAAGCCCTGGAAAAGCACACGATTTCACCCGACATCATGGCTGCCGAAGCCACCATTCCCGGCGCCATCCACTCGCTGGCTCAACATCTGGTCTCGTTGGCCCTGCGCTAAGAAAACGCTCCGCTCCACACAATCAATCCGCAAGGGCAGCCGCTCCGACGGGGGGCCCACACCTTGGGGGCCACTCCCCCGAAATTCATTCGGACCATCCGCGAATACAGCGACGGTATTTTAAGCAAAGGGTATTTGCCCAATCCACATCCTCAGGTAGAGTGCGCGCCATGATTTCACTCGACCCCGTACCCACGCCGCAGGCGGCAGAGATGACCGATCGCTTTTTCGAGCCGGACGGTCTGCTGGAAAAGCACTGTCTGCAAAACGGCATTAATTTTGAGCTGCGCCCACAGCAGCAGAAAATGGCACGGGCCGTGGCCGATGCCGGCGGATTCAACCATCATCTTGCCGTCGAAGCCGGCACGGGCGTTGGAAAAAGTTTTGCCTATCTGGTTCCGCAGATTCTGACCGCATTGGAACACGATACGCGCTGTGTGATTGCCACCTACACCATCACCTTGCAAGAACAGCTCATGCACAAAGACATTCCGATTGTGCGCAAGGTGCTGGGCCGCGACTTTAAAGCCGTCATGGTGAAAGGGCGCTCCAACTATCTCTGCCTCCTGCGGCTGCAACGCGCACGCAGAACCAGCAACGATTTGTTCGATGCCGTCCGCGCGCAGCAGATGGACCATATTTATGCGCTAGCTCAAACCCGCAAGCTGGGCGATGGAAGTTTCCAGGAATTGGAAGAGCAACCCGATCATGAAGTATGGGGCACCATCTGTGCCGAGCATGGCAACTGTACGGGCAAACGGTGCCCTTTTTATAAAGAGTGCTACTACATCAATGCTCGGCAAGAGATGATGGATGCCCAAGTGCTCGTGGTGAACCATTCCCTCTTTTTCTCCGAGCTGGCCCTGCGGGCCGAAGGCGCAGCCCTGCTACCGCCCTATGGCTATGTGGTTTTCGATGAAGCCCACCAGATGGAGCAGGTGGCCTCTTCGCACCTCGGGTTGCGCCTCTCGCTGTATCAAGTCGACTACTGGCTCCGACGACTGCACAGCGAAAAACGGCGCGGCATTCTCGCCGTCCTGAAAGATGGCAAAGGCACCTTCATGGCAGATCAGGTGCGCGATGCGGCGGATGTTTTTTTTGAGGCCGTGAAGAATCACTTCAAACTGGGCCCTCAAAAAACGCAGCAACGCGTGTTTACCCCGCCCCCTATCGAAACCGATCTCCCCCTAAAGATCACCAATCTGTGCGGGCACCTCAAGGGAGTTACACAGACCACCGATAACGAAGATATCCAGGCCGAGATTAAATCGCTCCGCAGTCGGGGGCTCGAGCTGCGCGATGTGATTGAATCGTTTCTAAAGCAATCGCTGAAGGGGCACGTCTATTGGGTGGAGGTGCAAGGCCGCCGTCGTCTACCCGTTCTTTTTTCAGCCCCAGTGGATGTTGGCCCCATCTTACGCGAAGTCCTATTTGAGGAGATTCCCTGCGTGATCATGACCAGTGCCACACTGGCTGTGGGCAACAGCCTGGAATATTTCCGACAGCGCATTGGTGCGGACGACTGTCAGGAATTGCAGGTGGGATCGCCCTTTGATTATTCCAAACAGATGCACGTGCAACTTCCCATCAACATGCCGCCGCCATCCGCCAGCAACTTTGAAGCCCAGGCCAGCATCGCCATCAAACATTTTGTCGACGAGAGCCGCGGTCGGGCCTTTGTGCTCTTCACCAACTCTCGCTTCATGCGGAAAGTGGCCGATGAGCTACGCTTTGATTTTGAACTCGATGGCTACGAATTTCTCGTTCAGGGCACGGGTACCCCGCCCAAACGCATGCTAGAAAAGTTCCGCAATCACGATGCAGCGGTGCTCTTCGGCCTAGACCGCTTCTGGATGGGGGTGGATGTGCCGGGCGAGGCGTTGAGCCATGTAATCATCACCCGCCTGCCCTTTGCCGTTCCAGACCATCCCCTCATCGAGGCCCGGTTCGAGGCCATTGAAGCCCGCGGCGGGAATCCCTTCAAGGAATACTCCCTGCCGGAAGCCGTGCTGAAGTTCCGCCAAGGCGTAGGCCGCCTTATCCGCAGTGGCAGCGACTATGGAACCGTAACCATCCTCGACAGTCGGATTCATAGTCAATGGTATGGTCGCCTTTTCCTGAAATCCATTGAAGAGTGTCCGGTGGAGCAAGTGGAAGTTCCAACCATTGGAAACTAGAAATTCGGCCCCGCTCAAACGATTCACGCGCCCTTAGTCAAAGGGCATCACAATGGCCTCTGCAAAGGGCATGCTACTCAAGGCATCCGCCTCAAACAGCATGGCATCGCCTCGCTCTTCTAACGAGGAATCGGCCTCGAAATTTTGAACCGCTTCTACCACAACGGCAGGCGCTTGGATTTGTTCCACCAGCGGAGCGGTTGGCTCCACAGATGGTTCCGGGCTCTGAGACCCAGAGAACCCCACGAAAAAAATCGCAAGCACTCCATATAAGGCTAGATCTAAAGTCGTCATATTCAAAGGCATCCGACATCCCATTCGGAAAGCACATTAAGCAGTACCCTTATTCATACCCCATGTAAAGAAGCGATGGCCTCTTCGCGGTTCAGACCAGCGACTTTGTTTCTTCGGTTATTCCCTCAACGGCCCCGCCTAGTGAAACGGTTAAGCAGGACTGAACCGTTTGGTGATTTTCAGCAAATCCTCTCATAAAATTCATCAATACCTCCCCGAAGAAGGTGTCGATTTTCTTGGCGATTTCCCCATTAACATCATCATCTTTCGCTAGTTTTGCCAAATCGTTCAACAGATCATGAATCATGAACACATGATGTTTTATCTTTTCGGACTTTGGCATATTATTGGGATGAATATTCAATTGGATTCCATGATCCAGAGCGCCGACATATTCAACTACATCATATAGTTTGAGTGTTTCGTCAGTTCCCCCCTCCATCTTAGAGACCTTACCCTGACTGCACTTCATATGCTTAGCCAGCGCTGCCTGCGACAGCTGTGCATCCATTCGCATGCTGATCAGGGTGTTGATAAGCCGACTGCTTTGAATCTGTTGTTCAACCGCTTCCTTTATTTCATCACTCTCCGCTAACTCACCAGCCAATGATGCTATATTCTTAGTTCTCGCACTCATGTTTATTCCCTTGCCTTCTTTCGTTGAGTACCCTGATTCATTTAATCAATGTACTCGCCACTTTTTGACAGGTCGCAATGTCACTACGTTGGGTCTTCTTTCCTCCCACAGCCAAAATATAACAAACCTTTTCCTCTTCATTAAAGCAGACATAAAGTCGAGTCTCCATGGAGGGAGAAACTGAAGTTTGGCCAATCCGGTATAATCCTTTCCCTTCTGATTTGAAGAAGTTAATATGAAAGGCTCTCAAATGATGTCCGTTATTTAACTGCCTCATCACCTTGTCAAGGTTCACAAAACACGAAGCATATTCCTCCGAATGATTCTTCACTATTTTCTTAAGCTGCGTTTTGAGCACAAAATGATCGGCATCAGCTTCCCATTCTTTATCCGTCATCATTCCGATTTTCCTTAGTTGCTCCGCCGATCACCTCTCCACGGATCTTTAAAATACGCAAAAACGGAATGGATTCAATGAAAATAATGCATTTCGAGTCCATATAGATAAAAATTATTCCACAATGGAATAATTTATTCAAAATAAAGCCGGAAGGGTGCCAAGACGATGAAACGAGTACAGATCTGATCCACCTTAATCCGACGGAGTTATGGGGGTCAAAATAAGGAACGTTAAATCAATTCCAGCAAACCGTTAAGAATCATGAATAAAAACAAAACCCCACTGTTAATGAATAACAGCAGGGTTGAGTATGGTGCCCAGGGCCGGACTTGAACCGGCAAGGCCGCAATGGCCGAGGGAGTTTAAGTCCCTTGTGTTTACCAATTTCACCACCTGGGCAGTAAAAGCGGGAGTTTATACCGGTCGAATGAATGGATGGCAACCCCTATCACCCATAAGACGCACGTCCCTCCAACGCAGCCCTTAAAAGTGGGCCGCGATAAAACCGTTCGAACGCGGATCAACCGTTCATTTTCCCCTCAACCTACCGATGCCATTCCGCCCGCGGAGGTCCTACCGAACGCTCACCTATTCGACCCAAAATAGGGGGGATTAATTCGCAACCGAGGCCGCATCTAACGCCTGGTCAATCCGCTCGCAGAATTCCTCCAATGTAGGCATGCCCGGCCGCAACTTTCCATTGATAATGAACGAAGGCGTGGTATTGATTCCCGCCTCGCGGATATTTAAAATTTCTTCCTCCAGCGCGGCTTGTTGCTCGGGGTCGGCGATATAGGCCCGAACGTGATCCGAGTCCATCCCTAATGTTTCAACATACGCCAAAGCGTCTTCCACACTCGGATTTTTAGCACCCGAAAAAAGGAGCTCCTGATAGGCCCAGAATTGGCCCTGTTCATGCACATATCGTGCGGCCAATGCGATTTCTTTTGCGACAGGGTGCCGCTTTAAGGGGTGATCTTTGAACACCCACCGAATTCGATCCTTATACTTTTCTCGCACCTGCGCAACCACCCCATGCCCCTTGCGGCACGCTGGGCAATGATAGTCGGAGAGTTCCACCACCACCACCGCAGCATCGGCCGGGCCCTGTGATGGTGCGCCTTCAATCCGGATCTGCGTTGCGGGCAGCGGCGGGGCTTTTAATAAAACGTCAACCGGGTACACCTCGCGTAACTTCAGGATATATTCATCAACCCGCGGCTGGCTATCCCGATTATGCAGATAGTCCTGAATTCCCGCCTTGATCTCAGACTCCGATCCTTTCCAAGAACCCCACTGCCGATAAAGTCCTGAATCGTAGTAGTGATTCACCACATGCGAAGCAGCCCGGGGAATATGCGACCGAATCTTCGTCATCAAATCCTCAACACGCAGCTCTTGCCGCGCGGCCTCCTGCTCCAACAAGGCATTTTCAATTAGAATATTCAGCGCCTCTTTCTTCACCCCATACAGCTGTTGTTGCAGCGCATGAATGGCCGAAGTCAGCGGTCGCTCCACGTCGTCTGTCGTGATTTCTAAATCCCCCACGATGGCCAATACCGCATGGCCCGCGTATTCCGGAGCCCGACTGCGACCATCGGAAACGAGGAACCCTGCAAGGGTAAAGGAAAGCAGAATCCCTCCCCCCATCTGCCCAATCCGATTGCGGTCGAACAGGCCGATCAGCAATAGCAATACCACCCCAAAATTCACCGCACAAAATACGCAGACGAAGTGCGATTCCAACATGATCTGCACAAACAGGGCCTCGAAGCCGACCCCCGCCATGACGGCCCCAAAAAGCCAAGACCGCTTGCGCATAAAGAGCAACCCCAACCCCACAAAGTAGGCCATACCCCATCCCGCAATGGGTAGCCCCAGCATACGATATTGCTCCGTCTCCTGGCATCCATCGCCCAGCAACCCGCAAAATGCAGAAATCCACGGCACATGGGACTCAAGCGCGGCCAGCAAGGCCACCACAAAACCCACGAGAAGGGTGATGCCCACCCCACTGTCCCGTTGTAAAAATGATCGTTTCGCTGTATTCATCGTATGTATCGCTTTGTCTAAAAGGTGTATTTCACCGTACCGCCAAGCTGCCCCGCACCAAAGGTTTCTCCGTACTGCCCATCTAAATCAAACCGGATCATCCATCCGTTCCGCCAATCGATGAGAACCCCCACACCGCCCTGAACAACCGTCGCGTCCGGTGATTTCATCACAAATTGTCCCGCCTGCCCGCTTCCCACCAACGTATAGTCGACTTCTTCGATATCATCGTTCAGTTCATGGATTAAATGAGCGCGCACCTGGAACTCGGCACGATACTGGGGATGCTCATGCGGATAGATCGCTTCGGCACCAATCCGCGGACGAAGGCTCCAGCGGGTATAGGCGTCCACCTCTTTGGCCACGGCATTGATGGATTCTTCCGTATAGCCGTCTTGATCAAAGACCGAAGCCTGTAACCCCAGCAGCATGCCATACAGCACGCCCCCAGTTTCTTCTCGATAGCCGCCGCTCAGGTCAACAACCCACTGCCGGGCATCGGTTTCGGAGGTTACGTCCGAGGCGGTACCCGACTCATTTTCAATGGAACTTAACCCGTAGGCCGCTGAGAGATCAGCATACCAACTCTTGCCCCGATAGGCTCCATAGGCCATCCCATAGGCCGTGGTGGCATCGCTACGGTCGTCATTATCGCCCAGAATTCCCGACAGGATCATACCGCCGCCCATCCCCAAAACAAAATGTTGGCCCGTCATTTCCAGACCAATGATGGAGCCACCCGCATAGATATCATAGCCATTCGGCTCGCCCTCATCCTCCTCCTGAACGCCATAGCTTCCGAATGAATCCACCCAGCCACTCCACCGAACCCCCTCCGCCGAGTCCGGGCCGGAGGCCCCGACAGGAACGTCCTGATTCAAATGAATCGCGCTACGCATCCGCGAGCGTTCAACCGCTCCGAGCAACGCCCGACCATGCTCAAAAGAGGGCAACTGATATTCATAGAGTTGCCGGAGATAGTTATTCTGTTCCTCGCCACTCATCTGCTCCAACAGACCAATCTGTGCAACCGCCGCAGAATTCCCTGCGAGTGAAAGGTCATCAATAGAACCCGCAATGCCCTGCAGCATGCTGTTGCTGATTGAGGCACTATCCTCCAGCATGAAACGATTAAAATAAACCATCAGGTTACCGTCTTCCACATGGTAGACGACATCGAGCAACGAGCTCGACGTAATATTAAGCTGCTCCAAATCATGATGATTCACACACTCGATCTCGCCGACCACCAGCTGTTCCGATTGAATCAACGTATTGGTCCGCTTGGTCATAAAATCCAGGGTTGCTGCGGAAGCATTCAACACAATCGATGCCCCCACCTCAAACTCAGCGCGGTTGGTTACAACCAGCAATCCCGGACTCGCCATGCCGGTACCCAGATCAAATTCCAGCACCCCATCCTCACTCTGAAAATAGGCTCCGACAGCAACTTTTCCGGTCGATTCAATCACCAATTTCCCGCCATCATTATCAAAGGACGATCCCCGAACCTCTCCCGCAGTCGTCAACACCGTATCGGAGCCCAATTGAATTCCACCGGCACCATGCAACAACGCACCATAAGAAACATCCACCTGGGTTCCCGAGCGATTTGCCACAAAATCGCCGCCAAAATACAGCTCCGATTCATCCCCCAAAACAAGCCGTCCATCCGAACCCAGCCACTCAAAATTTCCCGCCGTTTCAAACACCGAATTGCTCAAAATATGAACCGAGCTACCCGCGCCTTCCAGCACCGTGTCACCTCGACTAATCAGCGTTGAATTTTCCACCCAAACCATATTGTTAGAACCGGTCGCACTTCCGAGCGTAAGCGATTCCATCGATGCGGCGGAATCAACCACCATCAGTGAATTGCTTCCTCCGCTTAATTCAAATGCGCCCTCGCTACTGAACTCCGCGCCATTGCGAATTTCAACCGAGTTGCCCATCCCGTCAATGATTGTGCTCCCTCTATTCGTCAGAACCGAACCGGAAACCAATAGACGGCTTGCGGCCCCATGGGCATCACCGATATAGAGCGATTCCATCGATGCGGCGGAATCAACCACCAGCAATGAATTATCCCCCCCCGTCAGCACAAAGTTGCCGGCCGTTTCAAACACCGAATTGCTCAAAATATGAACCGAACTTCCCACACCGGCGATGGTTGCATCGCCCGCCGTACTTAATCTTGAATCACGTCCCGAAACGACCAGAATACTATTGGTTCCATAGAGATGGAACGATCCGTTGTTGGTTAGCGCGCCGCCGTCGGTGACATAAACCTGATTGCCCTCACCGTTCGGAGAACCAACGGTAATATCGCCGTCAATCGAGACGAGCGTGTTGGAGCCCGTAACATACAGCAGGTTATCGCT
>JBAHZU010000133.1:0-22922 GCA_037132875.1 Pontiella sp. | reverse complement strand
GCCAGATCGGGAAAGCACTCCTGATCTGCAAACAGTGGAGGCATCGCGGGGGGATTTTGATCTGAAATGGCCGCGGGAACGTTCGCAAGCACAGGCGCTGAGCGCTCGGGCTTGCGCATTTTGGGCTCCAATGCTTTCCCGCCGGTGTCGCCCGCTCCATAATCTGCCAAGCCCGCGTGGTGTCCCATGATTAACCACGATAAGATCACGTCCATTGTGCGCCAGCCTTTTAGCGAGGCCAAATGTCCGCCTGCTTCGGAGTGGACGATACGGAGGCTTTCTCCCCTTAACTTGCGTTGAAAGTCGGGATGGTATTTCCCAAGATCATGCCAGAGTCCGGCGAGGTGCGCCCAGTCCTCCCCGCCAAAGGGGGCCGCAAATTGGGCAGCAAGCTTGGCAACGCTGGCCAAATGCTCCTCGAGCGGTTGCCAGCCGGACGAGTCCCCCTTGTTACTGTGCGCAAAATAACGTGTCATATTTTCATTCTATATTTTTAAAATTTCTTATCCAGTAAACTTTACCATTTCTTTTATGTAATTGTTATAACTAACGTATCTATTGAGATCTCTGCAGGGTTTTATTTCTGATCCCGCATGGATCGCGCGGGGGTACGCGATCCAAAGCAGGAGGAAGGGTTCCTGTAAATGGGCGTATATGCGCGCAGAAAACGTCCGGTCTTTAGACAAAATACGAGTAGTGTTGTTGTCTTTCGACAACGAATCGGATATTCCTATCGCACATGAAAAGTATTCTTTTAATTTTAATGTCTCTTTTGCTGATTTCCTGTTCGAAACAAACGCCAGATTCGGGAAAACCTATTGTGTTTGTGAGCATCCCGCCACAGGCAGGGTTACTGAAGGCGCTGGTGGGCGATTCCATGGAGGTGCGCACGTTGGTCGGGGATGGACAGTCCCCCCATACGTATGAACCCTCGGCCCGACAACTGGCGGCCTTGGGGGAAGCAAAAATACTTTTCACCATTGGTGTTCCTTTCGAAACGCCCTTGCTGAAAAAGATTGCGCCGCTCTATCCAAATCTCTCCATCATTGGAACGGATGACCCGATTGCAAAACGGGCCATGCCGCATGTGCACCATGGCGACCATTGCTCGCACGAGCATGGTGCAACGGATCCGCATATCTGGCTGAGCCCCAAAAATGCAATGGCGCTGGCGACCGGCATGTTCCAGGCCTTGGAAAAAAATGGGCAGGCCGATCGGGAAAAATATGAAGCGCTGATCCAAACGTTGGAAGCACTGCATGCTCAGATTTCGGAGCAATTGGCCCCGTTTAAAGGAAATCGTTTCTATGTTTTCCACCCTTCGTTCGGGTATTTTTCCGATGCGTATGGCCTGCACCAGATCCCGATTGAGCTGGAGGGAAAATCCCCCTCACCGCGGCAATTGGCGGACCTTATTGAACAAGCGCAGGTGGATGACGTTAAAGTGATTTTTGTGCAGAAGCAGTTTCCGGCCAGCAGTGCCACGGCCGTTGCACATGCCATTGGGGGCGTGGTGGTTCAGTTGGACCCGCTGGCAGAAGATGTTGTTGCCAATATGCAACAAATCGCGGAAGCTATTGAAACGTCCTATTAATGACGGTTTGTGACCACGAATGCGATCAAACCGCTCGGTAGGTTGAACCGCTAATGAATGCTATGAACTCTCCCATCCAGATTGAAAACCTAAATTTTTCGTACGGTCCTGTGACGGTATTGAAAGATGTGAATCTGTCGCTCGAAGCCAAGGAATTCGTTTCCATTGTTGGCCCGAACGGAGGGGGAAAAACCACCCTGCTCAAAATTATACTCGGGCTGTTGGAACCGCAATCGGGCTCCATTGCTGTTTTTGGAAAAGCGCCACGCCTTGGAAGAAAACAGATCGGCTATCTGCCGCAATACACGAGTCTTGATGCCCAGTTTCCGGTGACGGCTCTTGATGTGGTGCTAATGGGGCGCTTGGGCCTGACGCGAAGTTGGGGGTTTTACACCGCATCGGACCGCGAAGCGGCGCACGCAATGCTGGCGCGGGTGGGACTGGATCAATTTTACAAACGCCCGTTGAATGCGCTGTCGGGCGGACAAAAACAACGGGTGCTGATTGCCCGTGCGCTGGTTTCGGAACCCAAGCTATTGCTGCTGGATGAACCGTCCTCGAGTCTCGATGATCATGTGGAGCAGGAACTATTTGATCTATTGCTGGAACTGAATAAAGAACTGACGATTGTGGTGGTCTCGCACGATGTGGCTTATGTTTCGCGCTATGTGGAAAAAGTTATTTGTGTGAATCGCGCCGTGCACACGCATCCGGTGGGCGAGATCGATGAGAATCTCATTCACGATATGTATGGCGAGCACGTTCATGCGGTGCGGCACGATCAGGAGCACCATCATGGCTGAGTTCTTTGAGGCCTTACTTCAACATCGATTTCTACAGCATGCCTTGCTGGCTGGACTGCTGGTGAGTGTCTCCAGTGGCATTGTGGGCACCTATGTGGTGACCCGTCGGATTACCTATCTGGCGGGCGGCATTGCACATTGCGTGTTGGGCGGCATGGGCTTTGCCCGCTATATGCAAGTGGTTCATGAATGGACCTTCATGACGCCGATGCTGGGCGCCATGATTGCGGCGTTGCTGGCTGCATTTATTATTGGATGGATCAATATCAAGGCGAAAGAACGCATTGATACCGTGATCAGTGCTTTCTGGGGTATGGGCATGGCGGCGGGCATTCTTTTCATTGCCAAAACACCGGGCTATGGCGAAGACCTGATGTCGTATCTATTCGGAAACATCCTCTTGGTGACGCAGGCCGATCTCCTTGCCATTGTGGGGTTGGATCTCTTTATTGCGGTGACGGCCCTGCTTTTTCATAAGCAGTTTGTTGCGGTCTGTTTCGATGAAGAATTTGCGCGCCTGCGCGGCATACATACGCAGTTTTTCTATTTTCTGATGCTAGCACTGACCGCCCTAACGGTGGTGCTAATGGTTTCTGTGGTGGGTATTGTGATGGTGATTGTGATGCTCACATTACCCGCGGCCATTGCAGGCCGTTTTTGTCTGCGCATGGGTTCGATGATGGCGCTGGCGGCCGGACTCTGCACCCTACTAACGCTGAGTGGACTGGCGCTCAGCTATGGCCCCGACCTTCCGGCGGGTGCAACCATTATTGTGCTCACGGGCCTGACCTATCTGGCATCTCTTCTTTTCAAAAAAAGATAAGTTCCATTTTTTGATACGCATGGGGGCAGAACTGTTTTCCGGAAAATTTAAAATAGCCCCCGCTGCCGGGTGCATTTAAAAAATCGGACGCGCATTTTCATGCCACTCAATTCCGGCTCCCATGAGGCCATGCCATGCACCATGGGCGGGTTAAATCGATTCTAAAACAGTTGGGCAATGCGACATGCTCCCCATCTCTTTCGCGGCGTCTGATGGACGGGGTTTTCACGCCCAGGGATTGGAAAATTCAACCTTTAATCGCCGCCTGAGCGGCGGCAAGACGAGCAATGGGAACGCGGTAGGGAGAGCAGCTGACATAGTCGATCCCGACTTTGGCAAAGAACTTCACACTTTCCGGATCTCCACCGTGCTCGCCACAGATGCCGCATTTGAGATCGGGACGGGTTTCACGACCGCGCTGCACACCCAATTTAATCAATTCACCCACGCCGGTCTGATCGATCGTCTGGAATGGATCGGCGGATAAAATTTTCTTGCTGAGATAATCGGGAAGGAAGGAGCCAACATCCTCGCGACTGTATCCAAAGGTCATCTGGGTGAGGTCGTTGGTTCCAAAGCTGAAAAATTCAGCGGTTTCGGCAATGGCGTCAGCCGTTAGAGCCGCACGCGGGATCTCGATCATGGTGCCGACCTGATAGTGCACCTTTACACCGGCCCGTTCAATGAGGTGGTCCGCATGCTCGCGAACAATTTTCTCCATAAAATCCAGCTCGGCTTTGGTTCCAATGAGCGGGATCATAATTTCCGGTAGCACTTTGATCGATTTCTTCAGCTTGGCCACTTTACAAGCCGCACCTATAATTGCTTTGGTCTGCATGACGCAGATCTCGGGATAGGTGATGGACAAACGGCATCCTCGATGTCCAAGCATTGGGTTGAACTCGTGCAGTTCCAGCACGCGATCCGTCACTTGCTTGAGCGGAATACCGAGGCGCTTCGCCATTTCCTGCTGGTCCTTTCGGGTGCGCGGCACAAATTCGTGCAACGGCGGATCGAGCAGACGAATGGTTACGGGCAGGCCGTCCATGACTTTAAAGATTCCTTCGAAATCTTTCTGCTGAAGTTTTAGCAATTTTACCAATGCACTTTTACGCGATTTTTCGTCGGCAGCCAGAATGAACTCGCGGATTGCCCAGATGCGTTCGCCGCCGAAAAACATATGTTCAGTACGGCAAAGGCCAATTCCTTCTGCACCAAATGCACGGGCCATTTTGGAATCTGCCGGCGAGTCGGCATTGGTGCGCACGCTCATCTTGCGATGGGTGTTGGACCATTTGGAAACCTGCTCATACATTTTAAAGATGGGGTCCTTTTTAGCCGCCGCATTTCCCCCAAGAGCCCCCGCAACAACCGGGCTGTGCTGGGTTGGAATCTGCCCGGCATAGACCCCGCCAGTTGATCCATTCAGACTGATCCAATCGCCCGATTTATAAACATTCATCCCAATCGATACGGTCTTTTTCCGGTAGTCGATCTTCAGATCGCTCGCACCACAAATGCAGCACGTTCCCCACCCCCGGGCCACCACTGCCGCATGGGAACTCATGGCCCCAGTCGACGTCAGAATGCCCTGAGCCGCCCACATGCCGCCCACATCTTCCGGACTGGTTTCGCGACGAACCAAGATTACTTTTGCCGCGGGATCTTTTGCAACCGCCGCTTCGACATCGGCCGCCTCGAATCGAATTTGCCCCACCACGGCCCCGGGGCCGGCGGGCAGGCCCTTCGTGAGAAGGATGCCTTTCTTTTCGGCCACCCGATCAAAAACGGGGAACAGGAGCTGTTCCAGATCTTCGCCAACAAGCGACATCAACGCTTCCTTCTGGGTCAGAATTTTTGGTTGCGATGCCCCGGTATAGCAATCTTTCCCCGTGGCCATTTCAACCGCCCAACGAATTCCAGCCAACCCGCTCCGTTTCGCATTGCGGGTCTGCAACATGAAGAGCTTGCCTTCCTGCACCGTGAACTCGACGTCCTGCGGATATTTGTAGTGCTTTTCAAGGCGAGTCATAATTTTCTGGAGATCGGCGTACGCTTTCTTCCAGACGGGAGATCCTTCGTTCGGCATATCGTGGATATCTTTCGGCGTGCGAATACCCACCACCACATCTTCGCCCTGCGCGTCGATCAGATATTCCCCTACCGGCTGGCTGTGTCCGGTTCCACTGTCGCGGGTGAACGCGACTCCAGCACCCGATTTTTCTCCCATATTACCAAAGACCATGGTGCAGATATTCACCGCAGTACCCATCAGTCCGTCGATCTGGTTGATCTGGCGATATTTTTCGGCACGCTCGGAACCCCACGATCCAAATACGGCCCGAATGGCGAGCTCGAGCTGTTCCATGGGATGCTGCGGGAACGGCTTTTTAACTTTCCTCTGATAAACCTTCTTATAGATTTCCGTGAGTTCTTTCAGCTGTTCTGCTGTGAGATCGGTGTCTTCCACCGCTTTGTATTTTTTCTTAATGGCTTTAAGTTTAATATCGAAATCTGCATGCGACAGGCCCGTACTAGGTCCCATGACCACCTCACCAAACATATCGATGAACCGGCGGTAGCAATCCCATCCCGTTCGCTCGTTACCGCATTGTTCAATGAACCCCAGCACCGATTTGTCGGTCAGGCCCAAGTTAAGAACACTATCCATCATGCCGGGCATCGATACCGCCGCCCCGGAACGAACAGACACCAGCAACGGATTTTTGGGATCGCCGAGTTTTTTGCCTACTTCTTTTTCAAGTTTTTTGAGCTGAGCCTTGAGCTGCGATTCCATGGCAGGCGCATGTTTTCCGCCGGTTTTGGAGTAGTACGCGCAGGCTTCGGTTGAAATGGTGAACCCCGGAGGTACCGGAAGATTGGCCCGTGCCATTTCAGCAAGGTTGGCCCCCTTTCCGCCAAGGACCGCCTTCATACTGGCATCTCCTTCCGTGAGCTCTTTCGAAACCCCGAAGAAGTAGACGTATTTTTTCTGAACCATTTTTAATTTCTCCAAAAAAACACAAAAAGCAATACGGACCGGATTATTTTAACAAAGCGAAACGCAGAGTCAATATTGTCTATTTTTTACCTATGTCATCTCATTCACCCGCATTCAACGAGGATGAAAATCCAACCCTTATTAAACCCACAAAAACATACCCGCGCTAAACACCATCGGATATATTTGTAGCATGCGACCTAAAACGTCCCGATTCAATCAGCACGCATTCACGCTGGCCGAGCTCCTGGTGGTCATCACCTTGGTCGGCATCACTTTTTCCATTGCGCGGCCCGCATTGAACCATATTTCAGGACGGTCCAAACTGGAATCTGCAACAAATGTGATTCATGCGGCCGCGAAGTTGGCGCGTCAGCATGCCATTACCCACAAGCAACCGACCTACCTCGTTTTTCACGACACGCAGTCCAGCGCCTCCCTCGCCTACCAAAACTATGCCATTTTCACCATCGATATCCATCACTCACCGGTCACACAAAACGACGGTTATTTTATCCAGAATTGGAAACGACTTCCGGCCGGCGTCATTTTTGATCCAGACGCGAACGTTTTAAAAAACCTCTTCACGATCAGCACCGAAGCGTGGCAAGGCGCTCTGAATGCCAACAATGAGCTCCGTATTGATGGCGTATCGTATGTCACCCTCGGCTTTAAGCCCAGCGGGAAGGCGGCTTCGGCCTCGCACTTCATCCACCTTGCCAGCGGAATGGTCATCGATGGACAACCGATCGTATTTCGCCCTGGCCCCGGGAAACAAATCCATTTCACCACCCTTGGCAAAAGCGGGATTATCGACACCCGCTATGGCAAAAATGCCGGCGAGTTTGAATTGCTCGGAGAGGTGAAATGAAGCGCGGATTCACCCTGATTGAAATTCTATTGGCGCTGCTGGTCGTGAGCATGGGGATGGTCAGTATCATGGGCGTGCTGGCATCCACCTTGAATACCAACCGTAAAATACACGCGGACCTTCACATCGTTAGCTTTGCCGACATGGTGTTGAACCACCTCCATGCAACGGAAAATTGGCACACACTTCCGACCGCGGGAACCATGACCTTGGTGGACTACAACGAAACCGAAACCACCATCACGCTCGGCAGTACGGATCAGTTCCACTCCAAAACCATCGGCAAAAACGGCCTCTCTTTGGAGCGTTTCACCGTCACGTATCGCCTCGACACTGCTGTGAACGGCAACACATTCACGGCCACCCTTCAGGTCTGGCCCGGATTTTCCGCAATGGGAAAACCAGCAGTTTTTCAAACCGAACGGTATAACTGGCAAAAAAATCCATGATCAAATTCCGCTCCAGAAAGGGATTCACCCTCTTGGAAGTGCTGGTCTCCATGGTGATTCTCACCCTGATCGTGCTGATGCTTTCGCATCTCTTTCGCGCGGGATCAACCGCGATGGAACGCAGCAACGACGATGCGTTGCTCGATGAAGCCGCGCGCTTGATCCTCGATACCCTGCAGACCGACATCAGCCAAGCCCTCATCCGCACCAATGTTCCCTTCCGGGTCGAAACCATATCCGTTGGCGATGCACTCTATTTGGTCTCCACAGCGGTTCGCCGTCCCTCGGAAAGTAATCCGCGCGATACCGCGCCGTTCCTCATCCGGTCTATGCAAAGACGGGGATTGGTCTGGTCATTAAACCGCCGGGCGATCTTTGAGTATCCGGCCGGAGCCACTGGCGGCAACCATAACGCGCGTAAGAATCTCATCCAGCAGTCGAACTACTACCGGGCTGAAAAGGTCAAGATGAGCAGCCAGGCTTGGGAATACACCGAGCCCCTGGAAGATACGGCAGGCCTCACCGCACAGGCCGTTCTGACCTTTATGCAATTTCGGATTAACGGGGATTCCAACAGCAACCGCAGCGGACTCCCCCTGCCGACCGATCTCCCCCGCTTCATTGATGTGGTGATTGGACTCACCGCCGCCAACGATATGCGGCAGGCCATGCGCTTATATGATTCCAAAAGCGAGGACGATGCCCTGACTCATCTCGCCCAATATGAGCGGGTTTACACCCGCAGAATTTTTGTTCCAAACAGGGGAACCACACGCTTGGAGTTCAAATGAAAAATCCGCCGCCCGCCAAAGAGGGAATCGCATTGGTGATGGTGCTCGGATTCTTGGCGCTCCTCCTCGTAATGATTCTCGCCTTTGCTGCGCGCACGCGCACCGACCGGTTGGCCGGCCGGGCCTATCTTGAAAATGCCCGCGCCCACCAACTCCTACACACGGCGCTGGCCCGGGCCATGGAAGACCTCGACCACGCCTTCAGCACCAACTATCCTCAAGAATTAGCACTCGGCTCGCTCGGCAACTCCGGCCGTCCCATCTCTGGCGGGGTCAATTTCTCCACCGAACGCGATTATCTGCCGTTGGGTAACCCGGCCATCAGCAATGCCTTTGAGGCGGAACTCCGCCTAGCAAATTGGGAAAACATTTTTGTCAACCACACCAACATCGGCCGCATTGCCTATGTGCTGGTTAATACCTCCGGCCTGCTCGACGCCAATGCTGTGGGAGCCACCCACGCGGACCGCACCCCCTACCCCCGCCGCCATGGCCTCAGCCCAAAAGAGATCCAGCTGTCAGATCTTCTTCCCGAGATGAACCCCTCCAGCGCACCGACTTTTGTTGATCCGTCAACGGGATCGCTGGAACCCGCCCCTGATATGGGCACGGCATTCATTCACAATCGCGACAACGCCTGGCAGCGTTTTGAAACCCTCCGCGATATTAAAACCCTCAACGACAGCCCCCGAGGCGGCGGGATCAGCGGCAACATTGCCTCTTTCAACACGTTCTCACTTTTCCCAACCAACACCTTCCAAGGCTTGGAACTCACCGAAGAGCTCGATGAGGAGTCGTTTAAAACGACGCTCATCCAGCACTGCGGATTCTCTGCCACTGAAGCAGAGCATATCGTCGATAACTATTTCGATTACATCGATGCCGACCATATTCCCCGCAATCTCTCCGGTTCCAGCCCAGAAGCCGTTCCCATGCTCAATGAAATCTGGTTGGAATTCGTCCGCTTCGATTCGAATCGGATCGACCCAACCCAAGTCACCTATACCCTCTCCGGCGAATTACATATTGAAACCTGGTTCCCGTTTAATGAACCCCTCGCGGCCCCTACCTTTCTGGAAATAATGGCCGCCGACCCGATCACTCTTTCATCCACCAACAGCGGCAATCGCCTGGAGCTTCTCGCAGGAGAGCATCTGGTCGACCGTTCCTCCGCGATCACCGTCCTGATCCGCTATACCCACCAAACCAAAGCATTCATTCTTCCGCTCGAGGAACTCTACGTTCAGGAATCGAGCGACCATCGATTCATGGAGTATGCCTATTCGTTCTCCTTTTCAGATACGCTCGAACTTCAGGTGCCCCTCACGACGGATACGCCCCCCGTTGCCATCCGCTTTCTGAACGAAAGTTTTGACGTCATCCAAAAGGGTACGGTGGACCGCGTTGAACATACGGATTTGGAACTCCGTTTAGCGGAGAGCCAGGAGCAGTCAACCGTCAGTTACGGCTGTTATGACCCCCGGCTGAATCATGATTTTGGAGATCGGCAACAGTGGGGCCTCATGGAGCAACCCACGCCAAATGCAATCAACATCCACGAAAACTGGGGCGAAGAACAGGATCTGGCCCAGAAAGAAGCGCTCCTCTTCTTCGTGAGCAACCTCCCCATCACCAACACGGCCGAACTGGGTCACCTGTCCACCGGGAAACCTTGGGATACCATTCGTCTCTATGCCGCCGGAGACGATCCAGATCCCGTACTCGACTATTTTTATACCCAAGCCGACCTCTCCCACGCCCCCGTTCGGCCCGGCCTAATCAACATCAACTCCCCCCATTCCAACGTACTGGCCACGGCCTTCTACAGAGCACCATTTCCTTCGGCCCAAGATGCCTCCCTGGCAATCAGTTCCAGCCAAGCCCAAACGCTGGGCCAGAACCTTGCGGCGCTCGCAGGCCGAGATCACCCTCGGTCGCATGTTGGCCACGCGCTCTCCGACAACCTCGCACAATGGGAAACCCTCACCGATGCTCAGAAAGAGGCCCTCGTTGGAAATACCTATCGGTTGTTTGGTTCGCGCGATACCTCCTACACCCTCCTCCTGATCGCCCAGACGGGAACCGACCGAGATGGAAACGGCCTCGACGAGGCCGAAATTCGGGCCACCCAACAAGCGGTGGTGAACATCTGGCGCGACCCGAAAACGGGAAAATCAGCCATCACCTTCTTCGGGCTCAGCGACACGCTCCGCCGCACCATCGGCTCAACCCAAAGTTGGGGAGACCTGCTGCAGGACTTTCAACCCGATTAATTTCCAACCATTGGAAGTTTCCAACCCATGAAAATTCCCTTATACACGCCGACATCATGAACATTACCGACTACCTCAAAAGCAAACAGGCCCTTGTTGATTTGGCGATTAACGGTTTTCTACCTTCCGAGAACACGCGCCCCACCCTCCTCCACGAAGCCATGCGCTATTCCGTACTCAATGGAGGAAAACGCATACGCCCCATTCTCTGCATTGCGGCCGCAGAACCATTTGGTATGGAGGGCTATAAGGTCCTTGCTCCGGCCATCTCGCTGGAACTCTTCCACTGCTCCACACTGATTCATGATGATCTTCCCTGCATGGATGACGACGACCTGCGCCGGGGCCAACCGACCTGTCATATTAAATATGGCGAAGCCAATGCCATTCTGGCTGGCGACGCGCTCATGATCCACGCCTTTCAATTGCTGGCTGAATATGGGAATGCCCGCCTGGGCCTTGAATTGGCCCGTGCCGCAGGATCACAAGGCGTGATTGCCGGTCAAGTGGAGGACCTTGCGGCAGAAGGAAAAGCGCCGAATGCCGACCTCATTGAATTCATCCACTTGCACAAGACCGCCATCCTGATTCAGGCGGCGGTCCGCATGGGAGCCATCGCCGGCGGGGCCCAAGAGGATGAATTGGAGCATATGAGTGTTTTTGGCGAAAAGATCGGACTGGCCTTCCAGATTGAGGATGACATTCTCGATGAAACCTCCAGCGATGCCGTCCTGGGGAAACCCGCCGGATCCGATGCCGACTTGCATAAAATGACTTATCCCGCCGTGCATGGCATCCCCGCAGCGAAGGAAAAAGTAAACGAGCTCACCACCAGCGCCCTTGCTTCGCTCGACCTCCTCCAGTGCGAAACACCCGCCCTGCGTGGCATTGCGCACTATCTCATGAAGCGCAAATTTTAAAACACGCCCCTTGCATTCCATTGCCTGCAGCGGTCATGCGGGCCATACGATTGCACCCAGAAACACGTCCACGGGTTGGAATATTTTAACCATCCGTCCCAACGGGGAGACCGTCGTCACCCACTAAAAAAGGCTGGCATTGTGCCGCGACACGAGGGGAAACTCGAACCAGGAGATCGGCGTTGGCGCCTTCGTATTCCTGCTCAAGAATGGAGGCATTTTTTTGGAGGGTGGCAAGCAACTTTCCCTCGCTCAGCGGAACGGATAGTTTCATTTCCACTTTCCGGCCTTTTAGGCAGTCCGCAAGTGCGTCGAACAGCGTATCAATATTCTCGCCCTCCTTGGCAGAAATAGCAACCGACTGAGGAAACTGACGCATGAGATGCTGGGCCGCATTGCGCCCGCGCTCCTTGTCAATCTTGTTAAAGACATACAGCATGGGTTTATCCAAGCCGCCAATTTCGTCGAGCACCTGTTGCACCGCTTCAATCTGAATTTCCACCTGCGGATGCGAAGCATCAATCACGTGTACCAGCAAATCGGCTTCGGCCACATCTTCGAGCGTGGCTTTAAAGGAATCGACCAAGTGATGCGGCAACTTTTGAATAAAGCCCACGGTATCGGTCATGAGTGTTGGCTCATGGTTCGGAAGTTCCACCTGCCTCGTGGTGGGATCAAGCGTGGCAAAGAGTTGATTTTCCGTATAAATTTCGGCGCCGGACAAACGATTCAACAGGGTTGATTTTCCGGAATTCGTGTAGCCAACAATGGAAACAAGAGCCCAGCCTTGGCGTTTTCGGCCGCGGCGTTGCTCGGTTCGGCGACTGCGCACCAGGGCCAGATCGCGCTTGAGCGTGCGGACCAATTCCTGCAAACGGCGGCGGTCCATTTCGAGCTGGGTTTCGCCAGGACCCCGCAGGCCAATGCCGCCCTTCTGTCGTTCCAAATGCGTCCACATATTGCGCAGACGTGGGAGCAGATATTGGTGCTGCGCAAGTTCAACCTGCAGGCACCCTTCTTTGGTTTGGGCTCGCTGGGCGAAGATATCCAGAATGAGCTGCGTGCGGTCGAGCACGCGGATTTCGAACACATTTTGCAGGTTGCGGCCTTGAGCCGGAGTGAGGTCGTCATCGAACACGACCATGGACACGCGATTTTCTTTGATCCAATCGGCGAATTCTTCTGCCTTTCCAGTACCGATATAGTGGCCGGCTTTGATTTTCTGCTGACGAACAATAAAACGCCCGGCCACGACAGCCCCCGCGCTTTCGGCAAGCTGCGCCAATTCGTCCATAGTATCCTTAGCCTTCCACTCGTCTCCCTTTCGAAGAACAACTCCAATTAGAAGTACGGTTTCGGCAGCATCATTTTTCATTTGATAGAGTTCAGACATACGTATGTTTATACCATCCACTGCACGTGAGGTCACGGAGTTCACAACGCCATTCCCCGGTGGCCTCTAGGTGCTTATTTGATTTTGTCCCGATTCAATGAAGTAAATGAATGTTTTAGCCAGACCTGCAGCACGGCCATCGGACGTCCATTTCAACACCACGGGGTTATTTTTATCTTCTTTGGTTCGCCCCTACAAGCGGCCGCGATCACCGCATCAACTGCGGACCGAACTCCTTGAGGCAGGGGCTGCGAAAAATAGGGGGCTTTATTTTTTTAGGATTATAGGAGTAGGGCCAATTTTTTTCCAGGCCTTGGAAACGGCTTCGGCCAATTTTTCCACGGTTGAAAACTCGGCCGTATCGATCCATTCCACATTGAGCTGATTCCGGAACCAAGTCATCTGCCGTTTTGCCAGTTGGCGAGTGCGGATATTTGTTTTTTCTTTCGCCTGTTCCAGGGTCATCTTGTTGCGCAGCACCGCAAAGGCTTCCGCATAGCCAATGGCTTGCAGGGCGGTGGGGGAAAGATCGAGCTGTATCAGCGCTTCGGCTTCGGCGAGTAGGCCATCGGCATACATTTGCTCTACACGCATCTCAATACGCGTCAGGAGTGTCGCACGCTCAACATGCAGCCCCAAAATTTTCGGTTTGGGGTTGGAGTTCCAGCTCGATTCAACGCCGGGCTCTTTTTCCAAAATCCGGATGAGACGTCGCGGATTCTGCTGATCATCTTCGGTCAGTTTAAAATAGCGCTCGGCGGCGTTGGTTTGGGCTCGTTGTTCTAAGGCCTGAAAACTGAGCGCTTCAAGCTCGGCCCGGAGGGCTTTGTTTTCGGGAGCCACATCGTCGAAACCCTCGGTGAGGCATTTGACATAGAGCCCAGTTCCGCCTGCCACAATGATTTCTCGCCCAGATTCAAAGGAGGGACGAACGGCATTCAGATATGCAGCCACATTGAACTTTTCGGTGGGGTCCGCGAGATCAAATCCGGCATAGTCGGCCGTTTCCCGATCCTGGGGAGTCGGCTTTGCGGTGCCAATATCCATGCCTCGGTAGAGGTTCATGGAATCGGCCGAGACAATCAAGTGGCCCTCACGTTCGGCAAGGTATTGCGCGACACCACTTTTTCCGGAAGCCGTGGTGCCGACCAGAAAATGGGCCGAGGGGGTCATGACGGCTCCGTCTTCTTTTTCTGCTGCACTTCAGACCAGATACTCGAAATGAAATAGAGGGCAAAGACGATGCAGATGGCCGAGTCGGCTACGTTGAACGAGGGATAGTGGTAGGTTCCGAATTCAAAATCGAGAAAATCGGTGACCCAACCAAAGCGGATACGGTCGATCAGGTTTCCGGCAATGCCACCAATCAACAGGCCCATAAGCACCTCGTTGATTTTTTTCCCTTCAATAATCTTATCGCGGAAAAGATAGAGCGCCACGAGAACGGCGACGGAAATTAGAATGAGAACAATTCCGTGGCCGCTGAGGATATTCCACGCGGCCCCGTCGTTCCGGACGTATACCAAATTAAAGAATCCGTCGATTACAGGATGGGAGTCCCCATAGACTATATTTGCTCGTACCGCCTGCTTGGTGAGCTGATCCAGAAATAGAATGGCTAAACCAATCAGAAGTACGAGCATCAGGGCCTTATCAGAAAAATTTACATACCTTGTGGCATGCTGGCACCAAACGGACGGGAGGTGTTCCTCATCCCTTTTTCAATCTCCGACTGTGCCTTGATGGAGTAGCGAACATAAGGAAGTGCTTCGAGGCGATCGATGCTAATCGGCTCTTCGGAAATTTCGCAGATCCCATAGACCCCCGTTTCGATCCGACGAATCGCTTCGTCGATTTCGAACAGTACGTCTTGTTCATTCGAAAGCTGGTTGAGTGCGAACTCGCGGTCAAACGTGTCGGTACCCTGATCAGAAAGCGACGGATCACGGTCGTTCGAGCTGAGGGAGTCGCGGTTGACCGACAAAATTTCGCCCGAAACCCGCTCGCGCAACATCAACAATCTTTTCAGTTGCTCTCTCAGCTGTTTGGCTGTGAAATATTTATTTCGACCCACTTTACCCGAAAGCGGTCCACCGCCGGACATCACAACCGATGCGACTTCCTTTCCAGCGCTTTTCTTAGCAGTTTTTTTCGTAGGCATATCCGCGTGTTCTCCAGTCTAAATAAGTTTCAAAATACGCATAAAAGATGGGGTGTTTATCATCTACTCCCATGCAGTGTCAATCAGCTTATCCGCCTATTCAGTTGCGGCGAGAATAGACACCAAACAGCGGTGTCCGTTCAAATCCAACGCAGCACTTTCTTCCCCGTCCACCAACGCGTTGACACAGGAGATGGCTAACGTTTCTCCTTCAATATAATTCCGATGGTTGAAAATGGCCTTTTCGACCTCTTCATTGGAGCTAAAGATGATTTGGATCCGTTGCGTGATCTCCAGATCCATTTCTTTTCGAGTGTTTTGCACTTTATTCACAAATTCGCGCGCCAACCCTTCAGAAATCAAGTCCTCGTTCAGTTGCGTATCGAGTCCCACCACCAGTGCACCTTCTGCGCTTACGGCCATGCCCGCTTTCGGGTTGCGTACAATTTCAACGTCCGCGGAGGTCAGCTCAACCGTTTTTCCTTCCAGCTCAACGACCACGGTCTCCCCGGCAGCAATGGCCGTGATTTGTTCAACGGAGAGGCTATTGATCAGCGGAACGGCCTTTTTCATCAGCGGCCCCAGCTTCGGACCCAGTTGCTTAAAGTTGGGCTTCGCCTGAATGGTGGCCAGTTCCGACGAATCGGTGCCAAACTCCACGGCGCGAACATTCAGCTCGTCGGAAATCAGACGTTCCAAGGCCTGGATATTGGCAAGCAAGGCTTCGTCCTCGCAAACCACATACATTTTTGCAAGGGGCTGGCGGTTTTTGAGTTTGTATTCAGCACGCAGCGTGCGTCCCTGCTCCACCGCACTCATCACCATGGCCATCTGACCTTCGAGCACTTCATCTCGCTTGGCATCGGCTGCGGTTGGGAAATCGTTCAGATGCACCGAATCCGGCATCTCATCCGTTTTCAGATTCTGATAGATGGTTTCAGAAATAAAGGGCGTGAACGGCGCAGCGATTTTGCAGAGACCCAGCAGCACATCATAGAGCGTGGAATAGGCCTGCCCCTTATCCTGATCGTCTTCTGTCTTCCAAAAACGGCGGCGTGAACGGCGAATATACCAGTTGGTTAGATCCTCAATAAAGGCCACAAACGGACGAACCGCAGCCTGCAAATCGTAGCTATCCATGGCCAGGGTCACCTGCTGTTCCAAACGGGCCAATGAGCTCTGAATCCAGCGATCCATCAGGTTGTCGCGTTCTGGAACCGATTGCTCCGGCGTCCAACCGTCGATATTCGCATAGGTGATAAAGAAGCTGTAGGCGTTCCACCAAGGAAGAATCAAATGACGCAGCGAATTCTTCACGCCGTCTTCGGATAGACGCAACGATTCCGCACGAACCACCGGAGAACAAATCATATAAAGCCGGAGCGCATCGGCTCCGTATTTATTGATCACCAAAATCGGATCCGGATAGTTTTTCAGGCGCTTAGACATTTTTAGCCCATCTTCCGCCAACACCATTCCATTCACGACCACGTTTTTAAAGGCCGGTTTATCGAACAGCGCGGTGGAGAGCACCATCAGGGTGTAGAACCATCCGCGGGTCTGATCCAAGCCTTCCGCAATAAAATCAGCGGGGAAATTGGCTTCGAAATGGTCCTTATTTTCAAAGGGATAATGATTCTGAGCAAACGGCATGGCGCCAGATTCAAACCAGCAATCAAGCACTTCCGGAGTGCGTTTATAGGTTTTGCCATCCTTTTCAATGAGGATTTCATCCACAAAATGCTTATGAAGATCGGTGACCTTCTGTCCCGACAGTTTTTCCAGCTTTTCAATGGAATCGATGCAGATCATATCGGAATCATCCTCGATATTCACCCAGATCGGAATACAAGATCCCCAGAAACGATTCCGGCTGATGTTCCAATCCTTCGCATCGGCCAACCAGTTGGCAAAGCGCTTTTCGCCCACATAAGCCGGCGTCCAATGCACCTCGGCATTATTTTTAAGCATGCGCTCGCGGAGATCTTCCACTCGGACATACCACGCATCAATCGCACGGTAGATCAGCGGCGTATCGGTGCGCTCGCAAAAGGGATAACTATGCTGAATGGTGCTCTGGTGAATCAACTGCCCGCCCGCCTTCAGCGCTTTGATGATGGCTTTGTCGGCCTCTTTGCAAAACTGGCCTTCATAATCGGGCACCTGCGATGTAAAGACGCAATCGTCATCCAGCGGGTCCACTAGCGGAATGTCCTTTTCCCGACAGATACGATAGTCATCCTCTCCATAGGCCGGTGCCATGTGCACCATGCCAGTTCCATCTTCCGTGGAAACAAAGTCATCGTTCAGAACCTGGAATGAGTTTTCATTATCCGCAAAGAAATCGAAAAGCGGCTCATACTTCAGCCCCTCCAGCTCGGAACCCTTATAGAACTTGAGGATTTCGTACTCCTCGTCCTTCTTATAGTAAGCCGACAACCGCGCCTCAGCCAAAATAAAGACCTGCTGGGTCTCTTGATCCTTAATCGCAACATAGTCGATCTTCGGACCCGCACAAATGGCCAGATTCGAGGGTAGGGTCCATGGCGTCGTGGTCCAGATCAACGCGAAGGCATTTTCAAATTCAAAATCGAGGAGTTTCACGCTAACCGTGATGGCCGGATCCTGCACATCCTGATAGTTGCGACCCGCTTCAAAGTTGGACAGCGGCGTGTTCAGCTTCCAACTATAGGGCATAATGCGATGCGCTTTATACACGCGACCCTGTTTCCAAAGTTCGGAAAACACCCACCAGATGGTCTCCATGAACGGAGTATCCATGGTTTTATAGTCGTTCTCGAAATCCACCCAGCGGCCCATACGGGTTACGGTTTTTTCCCATTCTTCAACATATTTGGTGACCATCGAGCGGCATTGCTCATTAAACACATCCACTCCGGCCTCCTGAATGGCCGGTGCGCCTGCGAGGCCAAGGGCCTCTTGGGCCAAGGCTTCAATGGGCAAACCATGGCAATCCCAACCGAAACGGCGCGACACATAATGCCCCCGCATGGCTTGGTAGCGAGGAATAATATCCTTAATGGTTCCAGCCAACAGATGGCCGTAGTGCGGCAGGCCGGTCGCAAACGGAGGACCGTCGTAAAAGACGAATTCCTTGCTCTTTTCGCGAATTTCAAGCGATTTTTTAAAGGTGTCCTGCTCCTTCCAGAGTTGGATGACCTCTTCTTCCATCGCGGGGAAACTAACTTTACTGGAAATCTCTTTAAACATGGCGGCCTTTTTCACGGGTGATGCATGAGGCGTGATCCCGATACACGGCACCCAACATGGGCTCAAGCCATACACGTTTCACGTTTTACGCATTATACTATTTTAAAACCGCAGAATGTAGCGATTGCCCTCTGTATTGACAAGGAGGCAAACTCTTCAATTTCCAAAATGCGCACCAAGACCAAATTGTTTGAGATAATCCTGAACAAAAAGAGGGCCACAGTGTCCCCTCCCTCAACGTCCCGCCGCAACGGGTAAATTTGCCCTCGAATTCATTTGATCGAAATGCCTCTCAGCGCTACATTGTCCTATATTTTTGTAGGAAGATTTTCGATTAACTACCGAGGGGGAATGATGAAGAAGCAAACTTGTGGCGCATTAATATTTCTGGTTTCAGCCTTATCGCTTATGGCTGCGAATAATTACGTTGATACTGGAGGAACATGGGGGTTTAGAGACTCAGACGGAAATATACTATCTGGAGCGGACACACAATACAAAATTGAACAGGCATACAATGCCACTGAATTTTATACTCAGAGAGAAACCGTAGGAAACTTGTTCATTTTAAATGCAACAGAAACTACCACGGTGCACTTGGAGCACTATCTCGCCAATAACAGTCATATTTATGCCACCGGATTCACAGACCTTAATATTGTTGCGACAAATACAGGGACTGGAATGAATCGGGCATATACCCCGCTTCAAATCTCCGGCGGAAACAACCTATCAATCGACGGCGGAACCTACACCACTTTTCGTTCGGATGCCGAAGTAGCTAGAATTACCGTCACTTCAAATGTCTTCTTAAATAATACAACCTTTATTGGAGATGCCGAGGCAAACCGGGTAAAAGATACGGTACTTGTGATCGCAGCGAACTCCCTCGTTGTCAACAATGACAGTGACGAAGGAGATGAATATTTTCTAGGGAGCTGGGGAGGCACATGGACCCGTGCCGTTGAGATAGTTGGAGGAGGAGAATATATCGTGAACACGACCGGAACGAGTGGCGATGGAGGGGATGCACTTTCCTTTGTCGGAACTGGCGATTCATCCTTTTATTCAACCAATATGAATGCTGGAGGAGGAACATCCCGCACAGTCATTTGGTCGGGAACCGAGAGATACGAAGCAACAACCATCGGCGCCACCGATGGTATCGGAGGAAATGGAGTCGAAATCACGGCCACACAGATCAATATCGACGCGGGCTTTCTATATGGAGGAACCGGCCATTCTCAACAGCTCAATGATATTGACCAGACGGGTGCGACCGGCATGACTTCAACGGGAGGAAATGGCGCAATCTTATCCGGAACGGATATTGCGATCAAAGGTTTGCTTGCAGTCGGAGGAGACGCTGGTTACATGGAGGCACTTGGTTCCGACATTACTTTGCTCACATTTACGGGTGGAAACGCCATGAATATAACCACCGCGAGCAGTACAAATGCAAACGTGACGGGCTCCTTTTACGGCGGCGATGCGGGCACTGCCACTGCAGAAGGCAACACCCAAAGCATAACGTTTACCGGAGGTAACGGTATCAACTCTTCGGGCTCAGGATTTAACTTTTCAGGAAGACTTCTCGGCGGCTATGGAGGAGATATTAGCATTTCCTCCAATACCACAAGCATCGTTGCGACGGGTGGGGATGGCGGCAGCGGTGTCTTTTTAATTACAGATGGCGATTTTGATGGAGGAGATGGCGCTGAAGTTTCTGTTGGAGGCTCGTCCACCAGCATTACGGCAGATGGAGGCAATGGCCTAACCACCACAGGGGCCTCATCCATTTTGGACGGCGACTTTACCGGCGGCAATGGCGGCGACATTAAGGTTGATGAAGGAATAATTTCCACCCTGGGAGGCAGTGGTGTTCATCAAAATGGAGGAACACTGAATATTTATGGAGGACAATTCGAGGGAGGACAAGGTGGATCCGTTCTCATCGACTCCACCAGCGTCGCGGGAGGACATGGTCTTACCGTTGAGAACGGCACACTCAATCTCATGGGAGGCACCTTTACCGCAGGCTACGGGGGAAGATCCTCAAATGAACGAAGCAGCACTCGAGGAGCAGGAATTTCGTCACTGAACAGTCATGTAACCCTCGATGGTGCAAACGTAGTTATTAACGGCGGGTTGGACTTTGAAAACACATCCGCCAGTACAGCATATCTGAACCTCAATAGTGGCACCATCAATGGCACGCTTACTTTCTACGGAACGGGTCGTTCCGAAGTAACAGTTTCAAATACAATGAGCTCAATAGATTCGGTCAATGTTGATGGCGGTAACGTTGCCGTCAGATTGATTGATCCGGAAACCAGCAAATACTTCAACCGCGTTCACATTACCGATGGCAGCATGGTGTTTGAGGATAATATTGCCGAACTTGCCAGCTCATCCCGCTACACTCTTTATGGAACAAATAGCACGCTGACTTTTTCTCAGGGCGCAATTCTCGGAACAGATGCATCCATTGATGTCGGTCAGAATTCTGTTATAACGACCAGCGGAGATCTTGATCTAAAAAGTGGTGCCAACATTTACATGAGCTACGCAACAAGCATTGACACAAACGGAGTTTCCAGCATGAGCGGAGGCACCTTAAACATTGCTGGCAATCTGATACTAACCAACTCCTCAACACGCTTGCATGTAAGCGGAATCTCCGCAAAACCGGAGGATGTTATTCAACTAACAACCGGAGGAGTAACCCTCAACGCAAATGATCTTGACGACGTTGTCTCGGTAGATTTCGGGTGGTTGGTTAAAACAGACCTCTCTGTGGCCGGAGGGATCAAAGCCACGCTAAGCTATAACGATCTAATGAGTGGCGATCTCTCCGACATTGACTCCGCGGTATTGGCTAGCGTTGAAACACATTTCTCGGGGTTATCCGAAACTGAGTTCTACGAGGTCAACAGCGCGGGATCTTCGGCAACCCGTTATGCGATTAGCCAGATTCCGGACACCTCCGAGTCTTCGTTCCAGATCAACCAAGCAGTTAACAACCAGATTGCGGCACGCGGAACGGAATACCGCTCCATGAATGGATTTGCATCATCGAAACCGACATTCGGAAACTCCGATCAACCGACCGGTGTAGCCGGTCCGAATGCCCTTAGCGAAAAGAATATTCAGGGATGGATTCGTGCATACGGCATTTATGGGAGCAAAGATGCGAGCAAAACATTCTCATCCTACGATTCCAGCGGTTGGGGTACGATAGTCGGGATTGATAAAGATTTCGGCAACATCCTCATCGGCATCGCTGGCGGCTATGCGGAAACAGATCTTGATAGCGACAGCTATGATGCTGAAATGAAAACCTACCATGCCTCCATTTACTCCACGATTGGCCTCGAGAACATTTTTCTGGATCTGTCAGCAACCTACGGGCTCTCAGACACAAAAGAAACCAATCAGACCGAAAGCGACAGTTTTGACTCGGACATCTTTAGCCTCTATGCAGGAGCGGGAATCAGCTTTAACCTGATAGAAAAGGTCACGATTACCCCCGAAGTTTCACTGTTGGCGTCATACTACACGCAGGAAGAGTTTAACCGCAGTGGCAAATGGGGCTCAGGCACCGTAGAAGAATACGATACTACATCCTTCCTGAGCTCTATCGGCGTAAACCTTTCCTCCATTCACCAGCTTGATTGGCACACCACTGGACTGGCCTTCATTCCTGAAATCCGCCTGCATTGGCTGCATGAGTTCAATGCGGATCCAGATGATTTCCAGTATAATGTAAATAGTGTAGGAAGCCTCCCCTTTGCGGTACGTCCACGCGACGAAAATACATTCCGCATTGGAACGGGAATCGATATCTGGTCATGGAAACATCAAAATTCAAAATTTGAACTCGACTATGATGCACTGATATCTGACAGCTACTTTGAGTCAATCGTTAGCGGAAAAATTACGTTCTCCTTCTAATTTAACTATTGTAAATGAAAAAAGGCGACCCACATGGGTCGCCTTTTTTCATACCCCCCCCCTTCGACGGGGAGATTAAAAACAGCGTATCAAAGGTAAGCGCCCGAAGTTTCACCCTACCTATTTTCGCGGGCGGCCTTCCATTGTGAAGGGGTGTAGTCCTTGGCGGTGTGGTTGGTCATGTACGGCAGCGAGGCAGGATATCGCCGCAGGTATTCGGGGTTGAGTTCACGCTTGCGGCAGGTTTCGAGTAGCGTATAGAGGATGGCGCTGGTGTGGCCGGCTTCGGCACTGCCGAAAAAGAACTCGTTCTTTTTGCCGATGGCCGTGGGGCGAATGGCGTTCTCTACGAGATTGTTGTCGATCTCTACCTGAGCGTGTTCGGTGTAGATGAGCAGCTTGTCCCAGAGTTTGAGGGTGTAGTCGATGGATTTTCGGGTTTGGCTTTTGGCCGGTGTGCGATTTGTTCGGATTGCAGCTGGAGCCCGATGCGGCGAAGAATGGGTAGGCTCTTTTGCTGACGAATGGTACGGCGGTCTTGTTTGGGGTTGTCGCGTAGCTCGGCCTCGATCCGGTAGAGCCCTTGGATTTCAAGTAGCGTTTGTGCAGCAAGCGGACTTTCGTTGCGCGCTTCGTGAAATTTGCGTCGTGCGTGTGC